>JBGCFJ010001287.1:0-2320 GCA_045106885.1 Saprospiraceae bacterium | reverse complement strand
GTGCTGATAATCTTGTTGAATGTCAATAGTAGCGTGGCTTCGTCGGTCTTTGCCCCACACACCGACGAACATATCTCTTTTGAATAATGCCGCCCCTGTTGCTTTATCAATAGGACGAATACAAATTAAGTCAAAGGGTTTATCGTCCATTTTGTAGCCGTTTTTGCCTCGCAATAGCAGGTCATACCAACGATAAATACAAATGAGGATTTCCCGCCCTTTTTTTAATTGGGTCTCAAAAGTAACTTCTTGGTCTGTGGGTAAGGTAAAAATGGGGCGTTGGTCTTTGCTAAAACGTTCTTTGGTTTTGGGATTGGTAAACATTCGGGAGGATTCCATTTGCAAATAATAAGGATTATCCAGCAATTCCCTATATAGATTTTCTCTAAATAGCTGCGCCTAATTTTCAGCAAAATCTAGCTTAAAATATAACAGATTTTGATTGAAATAAGTAAGATGAAAAGACTATTGCTGCAAACCTATTTATTGTTCGTTTTTTAACATTGTGTTTTTGGGTTTAGGCATCAATTCTACAGAGACTAAAATAGCCTTGAAGTCATTATCCGATACAAAATGAATTACTCTATAATCCGATTTTGGACTATCCGCTATCTTCATAAAAGGTAACTTTGACTTTAAGTGTGCCAATGATTAAGCGATAAATCATCTCCATGGATTCAACTTCAAAATTGTAAAATTTACCTCTGACGGCTTCCCACAAAGCTATTTTACTTTTTTCTTTTACCCAAGCCGCTTTAAAAAAATCATTCCATCCCTGTTGAATCTGATCTACCCAAAAAGCTAACATCATCAATAAAGCTAAAACAGTACATAAACTTTCCTTGCCATGACCATAATTATGCTCAAAATGATAGCCTTGATTCTTTAATGTATTGAAGTTCTCATTCTCTATTTTCCATCTACTTCTACCCATTTTCATTATTGGATAAGCTGTCTTTTTGCTAATCTTGAAATCTGTTATCCAACTAAATACTTTATCCTCTTTCTTGCCACTAGAATCTATTTCCCGATAGTCCATAAAATTTACGCGAATGTCCCGGTTATCTGAATTTAATGGTAAATCATTGGCATACCGATATTGGTGAATCCATCTTCCTTCTTGTTCTTCATGTTTATAGACTTTACCTTCCTTTTCCATTCTATTCATTAATTCAAATAGGTATTTATTCCCTTTCGGTTTCGCACCTATTACATACCTAAAATCTTCTTTTTGCAATGCTACTATATGAGGACCATTCGAGCTCAAGGCATCCTCTACTATTATTACCTTTTCTGTTGGAAATTGCTTGCGCAGTTCTGGTAATAGTCGTTTGGCTGCATTACGTTCACAATCATTTTTCTTCGTCCCATCTTGACGAATAATTGCTTCATGCACTACTGGCATTACTTCTTTTTTATCTGGATGTATTATCGCTCCACTTAACAGGTAATGACGATATTCTAATACCCCATTCGATTTCTTATACGCTAAGCACTGATTGCAATGAACTTTTTCTGAACTAAAATGATGTACCCCATCTATACTACATATTATATGCCCTCTAAAATATTCATATTCTTCCCATACCCCAGCTTTCCTCAGCAAGCACACCAAACTTTTAAATACACTTTTAAATTGGTTTACTTTTACTTTATCCAAAAGCGTGCGCATCCCACTATCTGATGGTGCATTCTCTATCTTATAAACCGTTTTTAAATTCTCTTTACGAACCGAACGTTTATTGTTAAAAAATAGCAAACTAGCGTCTTTTAAGGAGAACATTGCAAAGCCACTTAATAAGCCATCTTCCATTTTTATGCTCTTATTATCTTCTCGAACATCTTTAAATCGCTTAAATTTACCCTTCAACCAGACCGTTAGATTATCTAAGGATAATGCTTTTACATCTTTTCTAACAATTTTTGCCTTCATCTTTTTATTTTTAACTCACAATACTAGGCATTTTTCCTAAATGGGGAATTGCTGAAGTCATTGATACCTTGCCTGATAGTCAAAAAACAGCTTTTATTTTGTCGTTTGTGGAGGAATTACCTCGTCAGGAAGTCGCAGATATTATGGAAACTTCCTTAAAAGCAGTCGAATCGTTGCTGTCAAGAGCAAAGAAGAATTTGAGAGAAAAATTAGAAAAAATGTATCCTCACCGAAGGAAAAAGAAATAGTTATTGTCTAAATCAAAGCCACCAAATATTACGAATATGAAAAATGAAAAAGAACAATGGATAAATGATGTTTTTGAAAGTGTAAAAGGGAGTGATCGAGCAAAGCCAAATGCAGGTTTATTCGCTAAAATTGAAAGTC
>JBGCFJ010001286.1:0-1514 GCA_045106885.1 Saprospiraceae bacterium | reverse complement strand
CTGGCAATGAATAAAAAATATAAAGAAACTTCAGAAGGTGGCTTGGCTTTTAACCTGCCTGTTATTTTGCCTGAGTGTTAAAAAGAACCGTAGCTTAGACGGCTGGTCTGAGTAGAATAGTACAAGGTTATTCAGACCAGCCGTCTAAGCTACCAAATCAATTTTATTATGACAAAAGCCGAAAAAAGTAATTTAAGAGCAGACCTATTTCGTCATTTAGATGGCATTGTAACTGCACCAACAGCTTACACTTTACATGAAGAAGGCCTCTTAGCTTTTATTTTAAAAAAGGGAAAAGTAGCCCTTCAAGAACTATCTAAGGAATTCAAAGCAAATGAAGGCTACCTCAATGTAGCTTTAAGAGTATTAGCAGCACAAGATTGGTTAGCTTACGAAATAAAAAATAAGGACGAAATATGGATTGCGACCAATGAAAAAAGCGCTATTGCCTTTGACTTAATTCCTCTATATAAAGATGTGGTGAATTTAATGGAACTATCCGCAAAATTTCATAACCGAAAATTTGAAAAAGCGCCGTTTCAAGCCTTAGAAAAAATCTTTAAAAAATACCAACAAAACTATGGATTAGCGGAAACAACAGATGCACTAAGTCAAGAAATCCAGCAACAAGTGCTAAAACATATTGAAGGGCATATAGTTGGTCCAACTGCAGTTGCACTTGGAATGGGTGGTATGTTTCACAAATATTTTATGGAGGCCTCTTTTATGCCAGAGGAATTTCATAAGGATGGAGAAAGCTTTGGAAAATTATTAAATTTTTTCACTTTCTTAGGTTGGTTTACTAAGAAAAATAACACCTATAGCTTTACAGAAAAAGGATTCTTCTATGCCAAAAGAGCGAGTGCTTATGGGGTAACGGTCTCTTATATTCCGATGTTTAGACGAGTCAAAGAATTGATTTTTGGCGACCCAACTATTTTTTGGAATCTACCCGCAGGGGCAACTGAAATTCATGTGGACCGAGCCATGAATGTTTGGGGTAGCGGAGGCGCACATTCAGCGTATTTTAAAGTGATAGATAAGATTATTATTGACCTTTTTAATAAACCTATCGAAGAGCAGCCTAAAGGGATTCTAGATATGGGCTGTGGCAATGGTGCTTTTCTAATTCACCTGTTTGAGGTGATTGAAAACCGCACCTTGAGAGGACAAATGTTAGAAGAACATCCACTTTTTTTAGTAGGTGCTGATTATAATAAAGCCGCTTTAAAAGTAACCAGAGGCAATATCATCCAAGCAGATATTTGGGCAAAAATAATTTTTGGAGATATTGGCAGACCTGATTTATTAGCCGCTGATTTAGAAGAAAATTACAACATCCAATTAGGCGATTTATTAAATGTTAGAACCTTTTTAGACCATAATCGAATTTGGAGTGAACCAACAACAATTACGCCTAATCGAAAAAGTAATTCAACGGGTGCTTATGCCTTTCGAGGAAGAAGATTACCTAACGCTTTGGTAGAGGACAATTTAAAAGAACATTTACAAAA
>JBGCFJ010001285.1:0-19523 GCA_045106885.1 Saprospiraceae bacterium | reverse complement strand
TATGGACGCATTTTTTGAGTTTCTTAGAAGGGAAAAAGGCGGTATAAATGGTTGATTATTTCTGCCACTTTGCCTAAATACTTTGACAGGGCTTACCCATTTAGATGAGGCATTATCTGACCCTTTTAAGTCGTAATGATTTTGGGTTTTTAAATTTATCAAAAAGAAAAATATCGGACAGCTTTATTGCTGCCCGATATTTTTTTGGCTAAAAACATTCCTTTATTGGATTAGGAAAGGAAATGCTGGTCAATAATGCCATTAAACCTCAAAAAATAACCATTGATATTTAATATTTCTCAATTCATTGAATTTTTACAAAATTTATAACTTACAAATACTACTTTGCGTAAGGTAATATACTACCCAACTCAAATAAAATTATAAGCATGATAAAGGAAGCCATCACCACACCATTAGCCCCAATTCCAGTCTCTAAAGGCCATTGGTTATTAAAAAACCTACCTGGCATGGGGAAAAATATCTTGACCCATTTTTATGAAACAGAACAAAAAATTGGGACGACTTATGATAATCCCATTCCTTTTATGCGGATTATTTGTACCTCTGAGCCAGATTTTATGCGCTATGTGTTGCAACAAAATCATCGGAATTATAAAAAAGGGAGATCTTATGATGTCTTAAAATTGGTCTTAGGGAATGGTTTAGTCACCAGTAACGGCCAGTTTTGGCAAAAGCAACGAAGGTTGGCACAGCCCGCTTTTCATAAGAAGAGTTTAGCTGACTTATTTGATTCCATGGGAGAAGTGGCTGCGGACTATTTTAATAGTTTGGAAGCAAAAAGAGGAGCAGAGATAGATATTGCTAGAGAAATGATGGCAGTTACGGCTAGAATAGCCTTAAAAGCCTTGTTTTCTGATAATTCAGAAGAAGATATGAATGCGGTGTATGAGAGCATGACGGACGTACAACGATATGTTTCGGATGTATTGAATGACCCCTTAGCTCGGATTAAATTTCCATTAAATGGACGGAAAAAGCAATTTAAAAAAGATATGTCTGTGCTGAATGAGGTGGTGTTAAAAGCGATTGCCAAGCGTAGAGAAAGTGGAGAAAAACACCCTGATCTATTGCAAATGATGATGGATGCAACCTATGAAGACTCTAATGAGCAAATGAATGACAAGCAACTGAGAGATGAGATGATTACGATGTTTAGCGCAGGACATGAAACCTCTGCTAATGGCTTAGCTTGGACGATTCATTTGTTGGCGAAACATCCTGAAATTGTGGCTAAAATGCGAGCAGAAATTAAAGCGGTTTGTGGAGATAAATTACCTGGTTTTCAAGATTTGCGCCAGTTAACTTACATTCGACAAGTAATTGATGAAGGGATGCGATTGTATCCGCCTGTTTGGGGCGTGAGTCGAACTGCAATTGCCGATGACGAATATCGAGGGGTGAAAATCAAGAAGGATGAAGTGGTCTTTTGTCTAATTTACAATGCCCATCACCGAGAAGATTTATTCGAAAATGCAAAGACTTTTAATCCAGACCGTTTTGAAACAGCAAAGGTAAAAGCAATGCCTAAAATGAGTTATTTGCCTTTTGGTGGTGGTCCTAGATTATGTATAGGGAATATGTTTGCGTTAATGGAAATGCAGTTATTATTAGTCGGTCTTTTTCAACGTTTTGATTTTGAACTAATTAAAGACCAAGTGATTGATATGGAAGCTTTGGTGACTTTGCGACCTCGGTATGGAATTAAAATGAATTTGAAGTAAATAAATGAATATATTGTTATATTGTTGTAAAAACAATATAAGGTTCTACTGAAAAAAGGTCGATTTTGGAACAGGTGTCGGACACTTATGATATGTAAATGATTCGATTTTAATAATTAAAACATCTGTATTTTATTAAATCAAAGTGTCCGACACCTTTTTTCAGTAAGACCATATAATAATAAAACAGTAGTTCAAAAAAAATATCAGTCTCCCAAGACCTCCTCAATCTTCACTGCCTTAGAATGTTCTGAATGTTTGAAATTTTTATTAGGATTGCCCATTTTAAATAAAGCGGTAAACTGTTTCCAGACAAATAAGGGGAGGCCCCAAATAGCGCTCCATATTTTGTCGGGTACTTCAGATAAATAAAGCGACCAAAAGATATTAAGGGAGAAAATACCAAGTCCGATAAATAACCATATACTAATATAAGGATTGATTAAAAGTCCTGCAACCAATAAAAGTAGGGCAGTAAATAACAAAATGAATAGCGGTGGCGCAATCGTAATCAAGCCAAAAATTAATTGATTCCAGCTAAAATTAGTTAAGCCTTTTAGTACCAAGCCAGAAGAATTAGGCAAGTTTTGAAAATAAGAATACAACCAACGGCTTCTTTGTGTTTCTACTTGGTCGGCAGTCGTTACTTTCTCATCATAGACAATGGCATTTTTAGCAAAAACAATTTTTTCGTTCTGTTTTAATAAGAAATTTTGTAGAATCTTATCTTCCTGCAACATCTTTTTCCACATTTCCTTTCCTTGCTGAATTTCAGGACTGTCTAAATAAGCTTTATATAATTTAGTTTCTACAGCCATTCCTGAGCCAGAAATAACGGAGGAGGAGCCAATCATATACGGCACATAGCGTTCTACAAAGTTTTTATAAAATTCCCCTGTAGAATCCGCACAAGCATAAATGGTATCGAGATTTTTGGCCGTTCTTTGGCCTTGGATACTTTTAAAACCTTGGTTGGCGTAGCTATTTATTTCTTCTAAAAATTTGGGATGTACCAAATTATCCGCATCTAGGACTATCGTATAATCATGTGGTCGGATGTAATTATCCATCGCATGAATAATAGATTTTGCTTTTAATCGCAAAGATGGATTTGGAAAAAAAACAGTTAAGCGCTCATCCGTTAAATAAAAATCACTAGGTTGACACTCATCACCCACTAGATAAATATGAAAATTTTGGTAGGGTTGTTTTAATAAAGATTGGACTAAATGCTCTGTAATAGCTACATTCTTATAAGCGGTAATAATACAAGCAAAATCATAATCTTTAGTCACTTTTTTAGGGTCGATTTGCTCTTTGAATAATTGGGCAAAGACAACCGTTAAAAAAGGAAAGACTAAAAAAAAGAGGATAATACAGCTGAGTATTAGGTAAACGATTTGCATGAATGTTGTGTTTTCTCAATCAAAAAAGGGGATGTGGGCGAGGTAAGCATCCGAAAATTAAAGGATTAATCGTTGAGATTCAAGTTTTTGTTAACGGATGTTCAATTTTTAGTAGCTTTAAAGATAAAAGGGATGTTATTTACATCCCCTTTATAGTACTTTAGGCATAACTTTTATTGAGTATAGGCTGTTTTGGTAGTAAGACTGTGCCTGTCTCCCTAGCAGCGTTGTGTGCTGGATTGCTAATAAAATTCCATTTGATGGCTCGCCAAAAAGCAGCTAAATGTTGCCATTCTCCTTTTAGACAATACATCAGAGAATTTTTGGGAATGGTCAACAAAAATAAGAAGAGGGTAAAAACTAAATATTCCAGTTTACTTCTATTTTTTGCCATAAATAAAATCCTATTCCGAGTGAGGTAATACGTTTTTAAAGGATTCGTTTTGCCAACGGAAATGGATTCTTTGTGGTAAATTTTAGCAGTAGGGGCGAATAAAATAGTGTAACCTGCTTTTCGGATTCGCTCACACCAGTCTAGTTCTTCATAGTATAAGAAATAGAATTCCGACATGAGTCCTGCTTTTTCTAACACTTCTCGTTTGACCATCATGGCAGCACCATGTGCATAAAAAGTGGGCTTTGACTGGTAATATTGACTTTGGTCAAGTTGTTTTTCTCCAAGAATGGTATTTCTACCAGTAAAAGGATTAACATTGGTCGCTCCAGCATATTGAATAACATCTACTTCTACTTCCTGGGCAGAAGTTGGGTAATAGCAAATCAAAGGACTTACTACACCAATGGATGGATTATCAAAGGCAGATAATATTGCGTTTATCGAGCCTTGAGTAATGACCGCATCGTTATTAATAAAAAATAGGAATTGACCCTTGCTAATTTCAACACCAAGGTTGTTACCACCAGCAAAGCCCCTGTTTACACCACTTACAATTACTCTTACATCAGGATAAATCCTGTTTATTTTTGATTTTGGACATGCTTTAGAAGCATTATCCACCACTATAATTTCAAAAGGTACGTCTGTATACTGGTAAATAGACTCAATTAATTCTAATGTTAATTCAGTTTGGTTATAATTCACCGTTATGAAAGAAACCAAAGGTGTTTGTTGAGCCATTTATAGTGTATTTTGATAGTAAATTAATTGAATAAATATCCTGTTCTAGAAAATTTAGAGGGGTAATAACTGGCACTACTTTACCTTATTTTGGAATAGTTAATTTCAAAATAAGAGCAAAGAAGTACCATTATTCAGCAAGTTATCTGAATGAGGGTATTAATCCCGTTGTACCATAGCAGGTAAAGTCCGCATCATTATTTTTAAATCTAGAAGAAGGGAGTAATTATCTGCATAATTCATATCTAGTTGAATACGTTCTTCTGCGGCTAGGTTATCTTTTCCTCTTTTATCTACTTGCCAAAGCCCAGTTAAACCCGCAGGTGCCATAAATCGCTTAGACCAATCATCACAAGTTAATTTTTGCGCTTCATATAAAGGAAGTGGACGATTACCTACAATAGACATTTCGCCACGCAAAACGTTGATTAGCTGAGGTAGTTCATCAATACTGGTTTTACGAATAAATTTCCCAACTAAAGTAACTCTTGGGTCATCTTTTATTTTAAAAAAAGTACAATCTTGACTAGCTTTCTTTTTACCTGATTCTGCATAGCTATTAGCACTGGCTAAATTCATCAGCCGAGTATCTGCTCCTGATTCCATGGAGCGAAATTTAATGAAATCAAAGATTTGATAACCAGTACCCACTCTCTTAGAATAATAAAAAATACCTCCTTTAGATTCCAATTTTATCAAAGCCGCTACAAGGAATAAAATAGGGGAAAGTAATAATAAGGCAGTGGCAGCAACAGTAATATCAAAGATTCTTTTAGTACTAGGCATCGAAAAGGTAGTATCTGTTGATTGATTATCTTCTTTTACGGCTAACTTTTGTTTGTATTTATTCAAAAAAGTGACCCGTTTTTCAATTGTTTTCCAATTGATTTCGCCACTAAAACAATCACTAAAACCTAATTGTAATAGTCTTTTCTTTTGATGAAGAGAGACATCACTTTTTAAACCAATTACAGGAATCTTACCTAATAATTTATGCTTTTTTAATGCTTTAACAGTCGATTTAACACGATTAAAAGCGAGAGAATCCAGATTAATTAAAATCGCATTAGGAATAGGTTTTAGTTTATTAAAGTTCCGAATCATTTCATTGAGAGAAAGACAAGAAATGGATTGGAAACTATTGGGGAGTGTCATTAGGCTAATTTCATCGTTAGCCTTTTTGTCTTTTACGAAAAGTAGTCTCTTTTCTGTCGTAAAATAGTTAGGTAATGTAGAAATACTCATAGTTTTTGTTTTAACCCTAATATTAAATCTACCCATAAATTTTAATCTTAAGTACTTTGTGAATAAAGACTTAAAAAGAGATTATCAAGGATGGGCAAAACTAAAAAAGTAGGCTAAACAGTAGAAAAGTACGCATAGCAATAATAGGCTATAGGGTTTCCCGTAGCACCGCTTATTTTAGTCTCTATTTATACCTTCTCAGAAGGGCTTTAAAAATGCATCGCAAAAAATAAATATTACATGGGATTAAAAATCCAAACTACACAAAGAAGTAATATGTATTGGCATCACAAAATGATTACCAACCAAATACATTAGATTTTTTTACAAATAAAACTTTTGGCTAAGTTGTTACTTGTAAGGGGATGCGGGTAAATATAGATTCAATTTTTTCCTGTAATTTTCTTGGGTCAAAGGGTTTTTCAAAATAATGCTGAATATCTTTCATCGCATCACTGGTAAATGTGGTTTTGTTGTTACCCGACAAAATAATCACTGGAATGTCTTTATAAAAGCCACTAGATTTTAGACCCGTTAAAAAGTCTTTTCCAGTCATTTCTGGTAGGCCCAAATCCAATAGTATCAAGTCAGGATAATGTCCTTCTTCTAACCAGTGCATAGCATCAATACCATTACTTTTAGTGACGACTTGATAGCGTTTACTAAGGAAATGATTCATTAATAATCGAAAACTTTTATTGTCTTCAATCATTAAAATAAGCCTTGAATATTTCATAGATATCCCCCAATTTGAAAACGTTTATAAAAAAAAATGTGACATAATTTCGATTAAATATAAAATATCTATAGAAATTACACTACTGGGGGATAAAAACAATTGCTTCCCAAAAATGAATAAAAAAACCCAACAAGGAAAGTTACTGGAGGAATTTTCCAATATGGGAGGTAGTAGTCAGGTATTCTCATACATGTTTATTCTAATTGAAGTTAAATTTATGGATTATTTTACAAATAACAAAGCGTCTAGTGTCACAAAAAAGAGGGTGCTTAGTTGATTTAGTTAAAAGTATAATGTTTTAAGTATTGTTATACAGTAAGTTGAGGTAAAAAATGTTTATGGTATTGAAAATAAAAAAATATGAACTGTCACAAAAAAAAGTTTTAAAATGAAATAAATTTAAAAAATATTTATGTTTGTATTTGTGACAGTGTAAAATAAGAGTTAATGCATTTGCTCACTAGATTAATTACTTTTTTAACGATGAAACGACAACTTTTAACTGGAAATATCCTTTCTCGAGCATTATCTTATTAAGGTATTTATGACTTATTTCTCTTTCAATTTACTTATTTTTGGCTTCTTTAAAGAAAAAGCCATTATATACATGATTAATATTATTAAATTATCCTTAAAAGATGTTCCTTTTGCCATTGCTGCTCATTTGATAGAAACGGAAGTAGGGCCTATTTTATTAGAGACAGGACCACATTCTACGCTACCAGTTTTAGAAAAAGGATTGGCGGCACTTGGTTATAAAATGGAAGACATTCAACATGTATTTTTAACCCATATCCATTTAGACCATGCTGGCGCAGCTTGGGCATTTGCAGAAAAAGGCGCAACTATTTATATGCACCCATTCGGAAAAAAGCACATGGTAGATCCTTCCAAATTATTAGCTTCAGCAAAAATGATTTATAAAGACCAAATGGAAGCTTTGTGGGGAACATTAAAACCGATTCCAGAAGCACGGGTTGTAACAGTAAATCATGGAGAGAAATTTACCATCGGTGGGGTAGACCTCATTAGTTGGAATACGCCAGGTCATGCGGTTCATCATGTCTCTTTCCAAATCGGAGATAAACTAATTGCAGGAGATGTAGCTGGGGCTAAAATTGGGGAATTGGGAATGATTGTGCCTCCTTGTCCACCACCCGATATTAATATAGACCATTGGATGGAATCTATTAATCTGCTGGAAAGCCTCGATTTATCAGAAGTATACATTGCTCATTTTGGCAAAGTCACAGATATAGTGAATCATTTTACTGCCTTAAAATTAATTTTGTGGGATTGGGCGAATTGGATATTACCACATTATCAAAAAGGAACGCCACCCAATGAAATCATTCCATTATTTGCCAAATACACCAAGCAGCAATTATTGAAACATGGAGTACCAGAAAAAGATTTAATTATTTATGAAGCCTCTAATCCCACAAATATGAGTGTTTTTGGTTTGTTGAGGTATTGGAAGAAACGATTGACAAAGTAATCAGCAATATTCAATTTGGAAGCTGCTATCATCCCGTAAGAAATTTACAGGATAATCATATAGCAAAATAACAATCAAGTAATATTATGAAAAAAATAAATCGAAAAAATTTTTTAAGAAAAACAGCCTTAGGTGCAGTGGCATTATCTACGGTAGCAACTGCATGTAGTAGTGAGGCGACCCAAACAAATGGTGACGGTGCACCAGCCATTAATACCAATAAAAAATACCGATGGAAAATGGTTACTACTTGGCCACCCAATTATCCGATTATTGGAGAAGGACTAGAGGAAATGGCGAATTGGATTGAGGAAATGTCAGGTGGTCGAATGAAAATTAAGGTTTACGGAGGAGGAGAGTTAGTGCCACCCTTAGAATCTTTTGATGCGGTGAGTAGTGGAACGGCAGAAATTGGTCATGGAGGATCCTATTATTGGGCAGGGAAAGCACCCGCAGCTCAGTTTTTTGCAAGTGTTCCATTTGGAATGAATGCACAGCAGATGAATGCTTGGTTATTAAGTGGCGGAGGATTAGCCTTGTGGAGAGAATTGTACGCAAAATTTAACTTAGTACCTTTCCCTTGTGGCAATACGGGCGTACAGATGGGAGGCTGGTTTAATAAGGAGATTAATTCGTTGGCAGATTTACAGGGATTAAAAATGCGGATTCCTGGATTTGGCGGAAAAGTTTTAGAAAAAGCAGGTGGTTCTCCCGTTTTAATACCAGGCAGTGAATTGTATACAAATCTAGAAAGAGGGGTCATTGATGCAACGGAATGGATTGGGCCTTTTCATGATTATAAAATGGGTTTCCAAGATATTGCTAAATATTATTATGCACCAGGTTGGCATGAAGCAGGAACGAATTTAGAATTATTCGTCAATAAACCAAAATTTGAGGCGTTGCCCAAGGATTTACAGGTAATCATCGAAACGGCAGCTTTGCGTTATAACACTTGGATGCTTTCAGAAATAGAAGCACAGAATAGTTTTTATCTGGATAAACTGAAAAAGGAAAAGAATATTGACATTCGTTTTTTCCCTGACGAAGTGTTGGACCAGTTGAGAAGTTATACAGCCGAAATTTTAGCAGAAATCACCGCAAATGACCCTTTTGCTAAGAAAGTATATGATTCTTATAATAATTTTAGAAATCGTGCTAAAGCTTGGGCAGCGGTAACCGAGAAAGTGTTTTATAATAAGTTACAGAAGTAGAAGAAGGGGCGGGAGAGTAGCGCTTCTAGAGTCATATCTAAGACAGTAGACCGTCAGCAGTGGCAGTAGGGGTAATACATACGACCCAAAAAAGGGATAAGCATCATCAAGACGCTCATCCCTTTTGTATATTTATTAACTAATTTTTTATCTGCCAAAGGCTTTTAATTTTTCGCCAGCCTCTAAAAGTTTATTAACCGCTTCCACATCAGGCAAGTACAATTCTTGTTCTTCTGGAGTATCTTGCCCTACGCTATATAAAGACTTATTATCTGGCTGAGTAGCCGAGACTAAGCTTAAATAGGCATAAGCAGATAAACTCGCAAAAGTAAGAAAAGCAAAGGCAATCAGTTTGGTTTTTAACTTTTTCATAAAGACAGACGTTTAGAGGCAGTTGGGTGATTCATTACAGTTTAAAGATACGTTAAAAGTATCTTAATAGGGACATTTATTCGACAACCACCCCAAAAATGAGGACAATCGGCTTTTTATTAAAGATGAAGTTTAAATGGAAATAGTTGCAAGCGAACTTGATTTTATACAAATATAATTTTTTATAAATTGTTTTATGGTAATTATTAAGCTTTTTTTAACTATTTTTTTAGAATAAGCGATTGAATGTGTACAATAGCGAAATGGAGAGGAACGATGAACTATAAATGATGAAAGATGAAGTGGATTTATTAATAATGACGTGATTGTAGAGACGATTTTTAAGAGTTTGAGTGAGTAATTGAGTTAGAATGGCTATATTGTTTTATGGTTATATTGCACCGTAAGGGAACAGGAAAAATATAACCTACCAGTTCTGCGGCTTTATTTTGTCCTTCTACGGCGTTGGGAAAATACTCATTATACTACGGCATAACTCCGTTTTTCCCGCCTTGTACAAGAACAAACTAAAACCACATCTTCTGGTAGGTTATTTATTGCCTGCTCCCTAACAATAAAACAATATAGCAATCCAATAATCTTCCACTATTAAAATCACAATTTATTAGCCATAGAAGTCCCTAATTCTATCTTCAATTTAGGTAATTTATTTTGTAAATTTTCCACACCTTCAGGCGTGACCTTCGTTTGCCACAAAAACAACTTTTCCAAATTAGGCAATTGTTCAATCGTGTTTAACGCCGCATCTGTCACTTCTGTCCCATATAGATTCAGGCTTTCTAGATTTTTCAGATTTGCCAAGGCAGCAATGCCTTTATCTGTAATAGGGTTTTGTTGAATTTGTAGACGAGTCAAGTTAGAGAAAGTGCCAATAATAGTTAACATTTCATCATTAATACTTCGATTGGCTAAATTGAGCCAAGTGATTTGTGCTTTTGTTTGTGCCAATGCTTCCAAATCCGAAGTAGAGGGTGTTGTGCCCAATTTATTATAGCGAATATCTAAGAAATTATTACCATTCGCTAAAGGCGAACCAGAAAAGCCAAGTTTGGCTAAATTATCCATTATGGTAGTGGCAATGGGGGCAACCGTAGCCGTTTCCACATAAGATTTCTTAGTTAAACTAACCTTTAATTTATCTTCTAAAATATGTTGTACATCTTTAGGAATTTCCATTTCAGAGATAGGTAAATCAAAACTAGCTCCTTCGTCAATCCACCAGCCAATTAATTTAACTTCATCAAAACCTAAATGTGTTTTGCCGCCTGTAGGCATGAATTTTTTACTAGTTGGGTCTTTGGTAATCCGTTCAAATAACTCGCTATCTATTGCTTTTCCATTGACCAAAACGGGACCACCATCTCCTCCTTTACTCAATAATTCAGCGGTGTGCAGTTGTAAACCACCATTATCTTTATCCTGGTTATGACATTCAAAACAGCGTTTTTCCAACATCGGCTCAATCAAATCATGATAGACAAACACCGAATCAGGATTATTAAAAGCTTTTTGTGTTACCGTTTCTTTAGGATTACCAAAAGGCAGATATTCCGTTAGATAAGCCGCACCGTGGGTCATATTGCCACCTAAATGCCCCGTTGCAGCTAATAAGCCAGCCATTCCCAATAGACCAATTTTGTAAATACCATCTGGAAGCGCAAGTGTACCAGATTTAATAGCTAAAGCAAGCATAGCTAAAACACCTACTCCAATACCTAACCAACGATGCCAAAACAAATGACTTTCATTATATCCTCCTTCACTGGCCAATAACCAACCCATACTAGCTGCTATAACCGTACTCCCAACGCCTAACTTCAAGGCAAATAAAATAGCCGCATCCATATTCTTAGACTGCGCTTTAGAATTAAAAAATTCCATAAGCATAGCCAGTAGCAAAAAGCCAATGGGCAAATGCACAAAAACAGGATGAAAGCGGCCAAAAAATAAGGAAAAGGAACTTTCTAATAATAGCATATTACACAAGAATTTAGTGGTCTATTTTATTTCAGCTCTAAATTTAGTTTTTTCCACTTACTTTCAATAAGAAGCGGGAAAAAAATAAAAAGTTTTCTTATAAAAATGTTCTTTTTGACAATTTTCAATTTTCAATTTATAATTTTCAATTTTCAAAAGGGAATAGTCTATAGCTTTTGGTGTATAAAATATCATTTGTGCTAATTTAACAACAAAAAAGGACAAATTTTACCGAAGCCTGATAAGCCTTTAAAATCCGTATGGAAACTAAAATCCGTGGGAAAAAATCCTTAAAAACAAGCCAGCCTACCCCAATTGCCCAGCAATAAACCCAGTCGTCCAAGCCGATTGAAAATTATATCCGCCCGTAATCCCATCAATATCCATCACCTCTCCAGCAAAATACAAATTCGGACAAACCCTACTTTGCATCGTCGAAAAGTCAATACTTTCCAAACTAACCCCACCACAAGTGACAAATTCTTCCTTAAAAGTTGTTTTCCCTTTGACTTGATAAACATCATTCGTCAAAACAGTCATTAACTTATTAACTCCCTTTTTACCCAATTCCTCCCAACGTTTTTTCAAAGGCAATTCACTTTTTGTCAATAAATAATGCCATAATCGTTCGGGCAATAAATAAGGGCGATAATTGGCTAAGATTTTATTTGGGTGCGTTGCTACAATCTCTTTTAAAAGATTTCGTACTACTTCATTATTCACTTCATTGACCCAATTGACCTGTACTTTAAACGTGTAATCCATTTCGCTTAACAACCGAGCGCCAAAAGCAGAAAGTTTCAAGATAGCAGGGCCACTCATCCCCCAATGCGTAATTAATAAAGGACCATCTCCTTTTAATTTAGTGCCTTGGATACTCACCAAAGCTTTTTCTACCACAATCCCCATCAATTCTTTGATAGGTTCGGAAGGCATATTAAAGGTAAATAAAGAGGGAACAGGGTCAGCAATTTTATGATTTAAATGTTCCAACCAAGCCAAGCCACTTCTTTTAGGCGAACCACCCGTTGCCACAATTACTTTATCCATTAAAACAGCAGGATATTTATCGCCAAAACCTACCATCAATTTTTCGCCACTCCGTTCAATCGTTTTGACTCCTTTAGTCACAGCAATAGCAATATCTAGCGTTCGAGCTTCAATCATCAAACAATCTATAATACTTTGGGAACTCTGAGAGACAGGAAAAACACAATTATCTTCTTGAATAACCAATTGTACTCCTCTAGATTCAAACCATTCCATCGTGTCAGCAGTGCTAAAGGTACGGAAAGCTCTTTTTAACTTTTTGCCCCCTCTAGGATAGGCTTTTGCCAATTCCTTAATTTCGGTGCAACCATTGGTCACATTACAACGACCACCACCAGAAATTTTTACTTTTGCCAATAATTTTTTAGATTTTTCAAAAATGATGACCTCTGCGGTAGGATGATTTATTTTGGCATGAATGGCAGCAAAAAAACCTGCTGCTCCGCCTCCAATTACGGCTACTTTCATATAAGGATTGAAGTAAGGGTGTGTGTGAAAAGCCTCAGTTGATAAAAATTAATCTTTGTAACTTATTTAGAATTTAGTGAATGATTGTTAAAATTGTTTGATTGTTAAATTGTTGTATGACAAAATGTTACGAGAACAATTCAACAATAATAACAATCAAAAAATCTTCACTGATTTATTTAGTTATGAATTAAAATTTATTACAATATGATACTTTTTACACAACCCCTCAAATTAGAATGTTGAGAATTTACATTAATTGCTACTCAGACTAGAAGCCTAAGTTACGGTTATTCCCAATCTTTAAAAGGCAGTTTAACCAAGCTAGAATTATAATACTTCGGATTACCCGTCACCTCTTCGCCAATCCACCGAGGAATAGGCACACGCTGATTTTCATCCGTCAATTCTACTTCCGCCAAAGCCAAACCAGCATTATCACCTGAAAAAATATCTATTTCCCAAGTCAATTTTCCAATTTTAACTAAATAGCGTGCTTTTTCAATAATAGGTTGTTCACAAAGCTGCAATAAAGCCATGGCATCTTTTACAGGAATAGGGTATTCAAATTCCAAACGAGTCATACCCACTGTTTTTCCTTTAATGGTCAAATAAGCTTTATCATCTCTGACACGTACCCGAACGGTTCGCTCTTTGCTGGTATTCAAATACCCTTGCTTGATAAGCGTTCGACCTTCCGCCTTCATTTTCCATTTATTATTCTTTAAGAGGAATTTGCGTTCTATTTCTTTACCCATAATTTACAAGATGCCAGGTTTTAACTCCGTATTTTCAATCGGAGATTTTAAGATTAACAAGATTTGGTTTAAGGAGTAAAAAAAATTTAGGATTAACAAAATTAAAACATCCGTGGACAGTAGACAGTCAGCAGTAGAGCCTTGATTTTCAATGCTAAAATTTTGCCTAAATATTGACTGAAAAAAGATTGCTATATTGTGCCGAAGCTACGCTCCTTAAAGGAAAAATGGAAATTTAGCAATTCCTACAGACAGTTTCGAAGCTACGCTCCTTGATTTTACTAAAAGAGCAGCGCTCTGACCCCGTCTGAAGGAGTAATTAACCCAAAATTCCTTTAAGGAGCGTAGCTCCGTCACCACAAAAAATAAATTGAAATCTTTTTTTTTTCTTTATGCCTAAATATAGTTATTTGAACAATATATAGCCGTGACACTATCCCTATTATAAAACATCCGTGATGCTCCTATCCGTGATGCTATCTGAGTTAAAAAACATCCGTGTTAAATTAACTACCAACCAAATCCGCATATCGTTTTTCATTTCGCCCCCACTTAAACAAACCCAATCCCACACTAATAGCCAAATAAAGTGGTACTTTCTGCGTTTCTAACAAATCCACAAAATTGCCCGAATCCATATAAAAATAATTGGCAATTAAGTTGACAATATTAATACCAATAAAGAGCATAATCGTATAGATACCGATAAATCGGACTTTACCTTTGGTTCGTTCCTCGCCCCAATGTTCGATAAATGTTTGGTCAGTTTCGCTCACTTTTTTTACTTTTTCTTCTATTGATAGGGCGGTCTAATTTAATAACTTTTCGTGGTTTTGCGCCATCATTTCTCGACGCTTCTTTTTTAGAAGACATATCTTCCTTGGGCGGTGCTTTCTTTTTAGGCGGCATCGGACCTCTTAAATGAATAATCAACCCATCCAAAAACTTTCGGACAATTTGGTCACCACAAGGTTGATAACTCGGGTGGTCATCACGTCTAAAAAGGTCATTCAATTGTCCTTTATTGACTTTTAGGCCAGCCAAACCAATAATTTCGACAATATCTTCCGTTCGCAATTTATGTGCGACCCTTAATTTTTTAAGAATATCGTTATTTGTTAGTCCCATGTTACAAAGGTAGTAGAATTATTGAATTTAGAACTAGAACTGCTAAGATGATTTCTTATACGGAAAAAACGTAAACTTGCAGTCAGTAGCCCGACAAAAATAAACTAATATCTTTTACTTACACGAGCGCAGCTTATTTTCACCACAGAGGAACGGAATACACAGAGGGCACAGCGTTACTTAGTGAGTATAGTTTAATTTGTTAACTTAAATTTTGTCTGAGTACTTCCACACTATTTTGTAGTCTTTTAAAAATTAAAAAAAATAATGAAACCGATCAATCTATTTTTATTAATGTTTTGTTTTACCTTATTAGCTTGCCAAAGTTCTGACCAAAAAGTAACAGAAAAAGCAGCGCAAGAACAAGCCGTTATTGAACAACCAACTACTCCTGAAAAGCAGGAAGAAACCTTTACCGCTGACGATTATCGCAATGAAAATTGGCGACCAGCAGCAGGCAATTATTTTTTCTCTGAAATGTGGACTTGGGAGTATTTTAATGAAGGATTGCCAGCCGATAACCCAGACCATAAAGGAAAATTTATAGTATATGTAGACCCACCGACAGGCACGATGTTATTAGCTGATAATTTAGACGAGATGACGGATTGGATTATTATTCATCCTGATGGGCGATACACGACTGCTTTTACAGATGTACACGGAAAACCACATATTGTCGAGCAAAAAATGGCAGATTTCCCTGACTATGCTTTTAAGTTGAGTTTACAAAAAGAAGATTTTCAAACCTATTTTACAAAGCAAGCGCAACAAAAAGAATTTGGGCATAATAAATATGATTGGCCAATTATTACTGCTGATGCCTATCAACAGACTTTTGCAAAGACCATGGATACGACCCATTTATACCTAAAAGAAATGCCTTTTGCTGTCAGAGGATTATATCTAGTAGCACAAACCAATCAAGATTTAAATTTTCCCATTAATTTGGGATATGGTTATTTATTACCAGAAAATTATTTAGTGATTAGTGAAGTTTATCGCCAAAATGGAAAGGAAATAGGGTATAGCTTGGCTTCTGTTTCTCCTACAGATTATACGGTGAATACGGTGACCTATAAATTAGACCATTAAGCGCCTAAGTAAAATTTAATTTTCAATTTTCAATTTCAAATTTTCAATTTTAAACCACCTTCGGCGGGAATTTGAGGTTGAATTTGAGATTAACGATTATCGACATTTTAAAATATCGACAATTTGTTGGTTTTAAATTTTGTGTAAGCGCCTAAATAAATTTTAACGTCAAGCGTAACTTCAATTTCAAATAAAAAATAAGACAGGCAGGGAACTTTTACTTTTCCATTATAGTTATAGGTGCATGCGTTTACAAAAGCAACATATCATTTTAACAATTAGCTATTACGGGTATCCTGTGATAAGCCGCAAGCTATATGGTTAAAGGATATTTTAATTCCTAAAAAAGCCGCTTGCGTAACTGAATGCAAGCGGCTTTTTTAGTTTTAGTACATCCGTACATAATATATTTTGGAAGTGTAGCACGTAATTGGTAGCGTCGCAGACTGTAAATCTGTTAGCCTTTCGGTTCTTGTAGATTCGAGTCCTACCACTTCCACTATCTACAAGGCGGCTGTTTTCCACAGCCACTTTGTTTAAAAATTAGCTGCAAATTAAAACAGGGCGGTTGTTTGATTACAACTGCCCTGTCCGTGTGCCGTACACCGTCAACCGTCAATCCCTAATTCTTCTGACGCTCCAATAATTTATGGTACTTATTATTCATGTCTACAAATCGGACTTTAAATTCCTGTACTTTCTGTAGCATTTGTTGGTTGGATTGGGCTGCCGATTGATTCACCATCTCCAATTCTTGATTTCTTTCCATCACTCCATCCACTTTTGATTTTAACGTGGCTAATTCATGGTGGGTATCATAATGCTTCTTTTCCCAATATTTTAAATCCTCCTTGAATTTTTTATTCTGAGCTTTCAATGACCGAAGATTGGCAACAAAAGCTTTATTTTCGTTGATTTCTTTGTTTTGTTTTTCAATCGTTCCCGTCAATCGAGCTATTTTTTCTTCCGCTAATTTTAGTTTATTTTTAACGTCTTTAAATTGGCGATTAAAACTAGCTCGGTCTGTCGTCCATTCTTTGAGGTTGGTCGTATCCTTTTTATACTTTTCTTCTAGTTTTTTATGTAATTTTTGCGAGCGGTCTAATTCCGTTTTTAATTGCTGCGCCGTAGATTTATACGCTTGTTCACTTGTTTTAGTAGCAGCATTGTCAGCCGTTACTTGCGCTAATTTTTCCTTTAACTCATTTAGTTTAGTCGTATGAATAGTTTCTATTTCTGCCAATTTACCTTTAGCGCCTTGGTTTTGTTTCTTTAGTCGATTGAGGTCTTTTTCTTTTTTAGCGACTTGCTTTTCCAAGGATTTATTGGCTTTGTCTGCTTTCAAGAAATCAACTTTCCAAGTACCTTCCGAGCGTTTTTTCCAAAACCAAGCGATGGCACCGCCAATTCCTAAAGCTAAAAGCGTGAGTAAAACTAGACTGATGGTAGATATTTTTATCATGAATGTGGGAGATTGATGTATAGGGGAACTTCAGTTCCCCGAAAATTTACAGGGAACTGAAGTTCCCTTATACTTACTCAAAACGAATCTTCCCCCAAAGAGATGCCTAAAAAGCCGTAATTATTGGAGGAAGTGGCTGAATTCGTCCTTTTTCCAACAAAATAGCCACCAAATTGAACCAAGCATCCGCATGGTCTATCACCCAACCATCGCCACTAATCGAAATTGCGCCATGTTCCGCCACCGCTTTATCTGGATTAAACGCCAATTCCACTGACCAATCATACCCCGCAGCCGCTGCCTTTTCCAATAATCGAACTTTTAAACGCCCACTATTAGAAACAGGTTTATCCAAAAACCAATGGACTTTGGTCACCCCAAATTTGGTTAAAGTCGCCCCAATTAGGTCAATAACTGCTTCCGTCTTTTGCACTCGTTTATATGACCCATGCACCCCAGCAATATCTCGATAAACCCCATCCATCCCTTTGAATAAATAAGCACCCGATAAAGCACCTTCTAATAAAATCAATAAATTAAAACCATCTATGACCACCGCTTGGTCTTGCAAATCAGCGAAGGCACAAGCCTTAGCCTGCCGACTGCTAACTGCCGACTCTGCTACCGCCATTCGCCCCAATGCCTTTTGCTGCCGAGCATTCAGTCGATAGCGATTGCCAACTAATTGAGTCGCTGATTTTTCACCGTAATCTTTAGATAATAGAAAAGATAGGTCGCTGACCGCTTCGTGGAAGATGGGCTGCCATTTAGGGGCGAAGATTTTTTGGTCGTTGGGGTGTTGACCTCTGTTTTTGATAATGGGTGGATTTTTAGCTAGTTAAATTAATAGAAATCCGTTATTTTTTTAATCAGACGCATTATTTTGTATAACGGACTTAAGGGACAACAAATTTTTATATTTCTAGACAAATTTACAAAAGTTATTTTACCCTTTTTGTCGAATTATTGATGAAAAGATCTTAGCTTTTATAAAAATTGGGCTAATTATTTAAGTGACGAAGCAATTGCTGAATTTAAGGGACCAGCATTGGACTCCATGCAGCCACAATCTGAACATGCCCCTGTTCTACTGAAAATATTCACAGATTTAATAGAAAATGATGAAGATTACCATCAACGATTACAGCGGCATTATGCGCTTTTTAAATATAAAAAAGGAATGCGTTTGCCGAAAGAATTAAAACGATTAATAGACCCACTAGCACCTTGTACTTGTAATAGTGGTAAAATATTTAAACTGTGTTGTGGAAAATCTAGGTTTAGATTGGGTAGAGGGAAAAAGGGCAAGCGAAGGTAGTATTACCTATGCTTTAATCAAAATAAAATTTTGATTGGCTATATTTTACCGTAAGCCATTACACACTCTCAGCCCTGTATTCTTCAACTAAACAAGTTGAACTATACTCGTCAAAAAAACTCCATTTTCTCTATGAACGCTGTTTCTTCATGGTGAAAAATACAGTCTTTTGTATACTTACGAACCGTGTACCGTCAAAACAAAACAAAATTTAACTGCCAACTGACCACTGCCGACTGTTTAAGCTAAAAGTTATTTTAGGCGACCAATTGACTCGGTTGATTGCTTTTAATGAGGAGATAGGAGATAAGGCGTCTGTTCAACAGTTGCTTGAATAAAGTAGGCAGTTAGCAGTCGCAGTAGGTAGAATATTAAAGAATTAAGCCGCTCGACGGATGTTTTGGAGGGTCATTTGACCTTGTTCATTTTCAAAATACAAAAACGCCTCTTCTCAAAAAGAAAAGAGGCGTTTTATACAAACTACTTTCAGTTTAAAAACTAAAAGGTATCAATAACAACGAATTCATCATTCATCGTTTATCATTCATAATTACTAAGTCTTATTAGACCCTAAAGTAGCCGAAATATATTCCCGATTCATCCGAGCGATATTTTCTACAGAAATTTCTTTAGGACATTCTGCTTCACAAGCCGTAACGTTGGAACACATCCCAAATCCTTCGTCATCCATTTGATTGACCATGCCTAAAACTCGCTGAGCTGCTTCTACTTTACCTTGCGGTAATAAGTTCAAGTGAGATACTTTAGCAGAGGTAAACAACATCGCTGAGGCATTCGGACAAGCCGCTACACAAGCACCACAACCAATACAAGTCGCTGCATCAAAAGCCTGACCAGATAAGTCTTTTTCGACAGGAATCGCATTACC
>JBGCFJ010001284.1:0-2806 GCA_045106885.1 Saprospiraceae bacterium | reverse complement strand
TCATAAACTTGACCATCAATAATTGCATATCCACTTCCTCTAAGGACAGGTATTTTCTTAAAAGTATTCGATGGAATCGGGCCATCTGGATTAACGGCAAAATGTCCTTCAAAACTAATTTCATCTCCCTTATTTAAGGTGTTGCCGTTTAAGCAGCTACTTAAATCAAAGAACATTATTTTATTACTCCCTTGTATTTCCACCCTATAAGCGGTAGTATCTAACACACAGGTATTCGTATTGCCACCCGATTGAATAGTTACATTGGCAAAAGCAAATAAAAAGGAAGTTGCTTCTGAATCACTCCCATCCGCATTATTATAATTAATGCTTAAACCAATACTATCCGAAAGGGATTGATTCCCCACAATATTCGTCATGTTCATTAAAACAGAATCACAACTTAAAGCTACTTTCTTATTCGCTAAATCTGCTTCAAAAGGGGTAGAAAAACTAGCATCTGTAAAACCAAAGGTGCTTCTTTCTATCGAAAAATTGGTCGTTTGTAAACCTGTTTCACAAACAAATTCTGCACAAGGCGCACCTGCCGCATGTAAGATAGCCCCTTCTAAAACACCACAATACCAGATATGAGTACAACTACATTCAGGGCAGAAATAGATGATTTCAACAGGAAAAGAAGTCGGCCCTACTGGTGCACATTGGGTTTCAAAAACAAAATTTACTTGATAATCATTATTTAAATTCAGGTCTCCTGCGTTAAAAGTCATCAATGATTCTACCTCCCCATTGATAGCAGTAGGAAAATACCGAGTCGTATCTTGTTGGATGCTCGTTTGATTGCTTAAAGCAATACCAGAAGGTAAGGTCACAGAAATTCTTACTTCATCATTTCCTGCACAAGTTCTATTAAAATTAGACATCCGACGTTCACCGCTATAAATGACTGTAAATTCATCATTATCATTAAAAGCATCTGAATCGGTACAAACTTCTCTAGTAGTACCAGTATTAGCACTTCGATAAAAATTATCAAAAAGACTTTCTCCGCTATCGCCACAACCATTGGTGTATTCAATTTTACCATCAAAACTTCCTCTGAAATCATTATCGCAGTCATCCTCAAGGTTAAATTGATTGCCAACCGAACAAGAAGTGCCATAAGTTGCCGTGATAATAAAGCTTTCTCCAATCCGTAAATCATCAAAAAAACCGTCTCCGTCCACATCTTCTAATCCACCAAGACCATCTGGGTCAGTAGCGAAAGCAGGGTTATTATTTAAAACAATCAATCCATTCGGAGCGTCAATAGTCAAGCTGCCTCCGATGGTCAAATTCGTAATTTCATAACCTTGGTCCGCAGATAAAAATGCTGTGCCAACAGCAAACCCTACCCCCGTAGAAATATTTAAAATTGCCCCAAAGTCTTCGTCAAATTCAAATCCGTTATTAGCAACAGTAATCGCTAAATTTCCTCCTTCACAATACCCCGCATCTACCGTCGCATCTTTATTATGCGTAAATCCAATTAAAGCTTCTCCTGTCCCAATAGGTAAATTAGTGGAATTGGTTTCAGTTTGGCAGATAACAGTATTACATCCCCAATTAACTCGATGAGTAGTTCCTAAATTGCTATCGCCATCATTGCCACAACTCATTAAAATAATTACTTCTTCAATGGTTAACACTTCGTCTACATCAAACAATAAGTCATTATTTCCCGCTGTTCCTTGTTCTTTAGCATTGCCAACAAAAAAATCTCCACTAATCGTTGCCGTAATTAAAGTATCATTATTAGTCGTTACTTCTTTCGTAAAACTAACAGGTGTTCCATTAACTAGTAATGCTTGATAATATAAACCTGCCTCTTGGGTAACTTGATAATCAAAGGTGGGTAAATAACTATTTAAACCACTATTCGAAACCGTCAACTCTCTACGAACTTCCATGCCCCTACTAAAAGGCCCTGTCAAATCAGGCACTGTCAAATTTAGGTTAGGCACAGCAATCGCATCCTTATATTCTACTCCATCAAAATTTTCAGAAATGGCAGTTCCATTCAATTGATAATCTAATTGCCAAGTATCAAAAATTTGTAAGTTCGTTGTACCAAGTGTATCCAAAATAGCACAATCAGTATTTACAGAAAATGCAATAGCCACTTTCGTAACCACAGTCGGGTCCAAATCTGGTAAGGAAAAAATGGGCTGGGTAGGATTTGTCTCCTCTAAAAGCGTGACTCCTGAAGTGGTCATTTCGGTATTTAAACCAGCAAAAGTGATGCCTGGGAACAAATCTAAAGTAGCTGTAATATTTGTTCGAGGCGCTGTTTCTGTTCCAGCAATAGTAAACACAATGGTCTGCTCATCAGAAGCGCCACAAACAACTAGCTGATTTAATAATACAGATTCTTCAGCTAGTGAAATCGTCAAATTAGATTGACTAAAAGCAGTAAAGGGGGTAAAAAATAACAGTAATCCTAATACCGCTAATTTACCCAAAACTTCCCCCAATACCCCCAAAGACAATTGGGGGCAGCCGTGGTTAAGTTTTGGGAAGATTCGGTTATACATAGTTCTTTTCTTTTGTAATCGGTGTTTGTTTTTTGTTCTTTCTTGATGCTCTAAAAGGTAATTTAAAATAAATATATTTTTTATTAATTTATAATCAACTATTATACAACTCATTATGAATTAACAACTTATACATTTAGAAAACAGTCGCATTTGCACAAACCTAACTTAAAAAAGCGGCAAAAATCAAACCAAAAAAGACTATATATAAGCAATAATATAGATGTGTCGGGAAGTGGCAAAAGGAACGAAAATGTAATTTTTAGGTAGGG
>JBGCFJ010001283.1:0-2950 GCA_045106885.1 Saprospiraceae bacterium | reverse complement strand
TACCTCTCCAACTAAGCTACCTGGTAGATAGAAAAACCCTGGTAATAAATTAAAATTAGCGTCTATATTTGTAATGGTATCAGTAATTAAATTTTCGACTGTTACTGTCACCGTCTTTTCTGGACCACAAACACTAAACTTATCAATGCCCGATTGTGGTACATCAATTGTCACATTAAAATTAGAGCCTTCTAAAATGATAATTTTTACGGTATCTCTAACTTCACAACCATTCGCATCGTCGGCAATCAACTCATATTCAGTCGTTTCTATTGGGCTAATCGCTATCGTTTGTCCACTTAGAATAGCCCCTCCTGTTAATGCCTGCCAACTGTAATTGGTAAATCCTGATTCACCAACTAAATTGATGGTCATCCCGCTACAAATCGTTTGGTCTCGCCCCGCATTAATGGGAATTGGCGTAAATCGGTCAACCGTCACTTCCACAGAATCCATACAGATTGGGTCAATCACTCGAAAGGCCCTTCTCACACTTATCATTCCTGTTGTAACAGTAGAGGTCGTACTGATATTACCATCAAGAATAGTTCCCTCTGGACCTGTCAATCGACGCCAAATAAAGTCACCACTTCCTCCAGCTGCTGTTAAGCCTACATTTTCCTCTGGACAAATAGTCGTATCATTTGAAATTGTTAATGGTTCTACAACAGTCACTACAATTTCTAGAGAATCATCACAGTTTACGTCTACTGCTCTATAAAACTTAGTATCTATTAAAACACCTGTATTAAAAGTAGCATTCGTACTAATATTAGGATTGGTTATAACGCCATTTGGTGCAGCTATTTCTTTCCATATATAATTAGCACTTCCTCCTAAGACCGTTAAATCGACCGCTTCGTTGATACATAAAGTTGTATCATTGGAGACCATTAATTCATCTAAAACGGTGACGGTTGTTTCCAGAAAATCCATACAATTTCCTGCACTAACAATGACTTGATACGTTGCATCAGCCATTAATCCGACTGTGTTTAAAGTAGCATTTGTACTCAAATTTGGATTGGTTATTGTTCCGCTAGGTCCACTTAATTGTTGCCATAGATAATCCGACCCTCCTGTGGCTGTCAAATTAATAGCGTCTCCAAAGCAAATAGTTGTATCATTATGAGACGTGATATTAATGGAGTTAATCAATAATGGCGTACTGCTGGTTACTTCCTCACAAGTCACTCCATCACAACCATAATTAGCCCCTCTAACAAAAGCGGTTGGATTAATTGTACAATCATTTAGTTGGTAGTTTTCAATAATTGTAAATGCTTCGTTTTCTTCAAATAAGTTGGCATCTCCATTATTGCTTCCATTATTAGCTAAGGCAATCAACCCTTCAGAAATTGTATAAAAAGAAGTGTCTCCCGAAGTACTACTTGGCACTAAAAGATTTCCATTAATAGTCACAGAAGTTAAGGTAAGTTGAGTTGGCTTTTTTATAAAGAAAGTTAATTCGTCTAAAGAGCCTTCTGTGGTATTAGCTAATATACTAGTTATCGAAGCAGTTTCATTTAACGCTAAACTTAAACTTGCAGGGGTAGAGTTCGTAAAAGATAAAGTAGGTTTGACTAAATCAAAATTACCAGAGGTTTCTGAAAAAGTACCAGTACCACCAGTATACATAAAATCAGCCGTTACATTTTTATTGCCTCCTGCATTAATTTCTGTAATCCCATCACAATTAACAATCGCATCAAAAGCAAAACTTTTTTGAATATTCGGGAATAAAGTGTCTATTGTAAAGGAAGGAGTCGCTGCATTTAATAAAATAGCATCGCCTGATAAAGAAGCATTTACATAAGAAAAACCTGTTAATAAAGGAATAGAAACAGTAACATCGGTCAATGTATCGGTCAGGATATTTTTTATGGTTAAACTAATCTGTTTTGCGGTTCCACATACGGAAAAATTATCCATTCCTTGTGCAATTCCCCCTATATTTACTTGCAAATCTTGGGCAACCAGAAAGTTAGCCTGAATTAGTACTAACCACAGTCCAAGTGTAAATAATTTATATATATGTCTAATTGACCATCGTCTTCGCAGGCAAGTATCCAAATTGTTTGAGTATTTGGTATCCTCTACCTCACTAGACCAATTTCTGTAATTTTTCATTATTTCGAGTCTTTACCAATTACTTAAAACCAATACAATAGTGTTCCTTACTTGGCAGCTTAATTGCCAAATGGTTCAAATAGCGACGGTAATCGCTAGATAACTTTATCGTGTATTAGATTCTCTCTGAGTAAACCAAAAAGTAGTTTTTGCTAGAGCTTGTTGGGGATTTGTTTTTGGAGATAAAAAAGATGATTTTGTTGCTCTGATGATGTAAAATTTCTTCATGATAGCCGTAGCTATTGCTAATAAATTTTACGAAATCAGAGCAAAAAAGGCGCTTTTTTAGCCCAAAGGATAAATTCCCAACAAGCTTTTAAGTAGACACAAGTGTAACTTAGCAGACTTATTTAAGCTTTTTTTCGTTTACTGTAAATAATAAATGAATACTCGGTAACTAAATTTTAAAGAAATGGCTGCTTTAATGGTAAGAAAGGGGGTATCCTTTCTTGGAAAAAGGTTGTTTTAGCAGAGGACCAAATTAAGATTTGGGGGATTTTGCAATCAACACTCTTTTGAGCTTTCTAAATTTATAGGTTTAATTTTGTATCTAACAAAAATAGGGGCAGTTAATATCTAATGTTGAGAATTTAGAGCGTGTTTGTGACAATCTTACTTTACTTTTTTTTTCTTTTATTAAATTTATCTTTCATACCATCTAAATTAACAAGATGTTTATGGGCGCAATCCCATAATTTACCTATGGTAATCCCGTAATTTCCCCATAAACAAAACGCTCATAAAAAATTGATTTTCAATTAGTTACAAGACAATTTGTTTAGTTGTTAAAAAATAATATATGGCACACTTTTTTTATAAT
>JBGCFJ010001282.1:0-5333 GCA_045106885.1 Saprospiraceae bacterium | reverse complement strand
ATTGATGTTCCTGAATTAATTAAAATCAGGCCTAAAGGCCTTTGACGGGAAAGCCTGAAGGCTTTACTACCAGTTATTTATTGGAATAGATGAAAAATTGAAAAAAAAGGTTGTATTCATTTAGCAATAAAAATAAAATGAACTACATTCGATAAAAAATTGAATATGATTGAATTAAGACCTGCCAAAAAAGAAGAGGTAGATATTGCGGTACCATTGATTTATAGTTCTGGCCCACCTTCTTTTGAGTATGTGTTCAAGAACAAACAAGTAGATGCGCAAGCTTTTTTGCGCTATGCTTTTGTTCGAGCAGGAGGCGAATTTAGTTATCAAAACCATCATTCTTTATACCAAGATGGAGAAATGGTTGGGATTGGAAGTGTGTTTAATGCAAAGGAGGCAAGTGGATTTACAGTTGCAGATGCACTAAATATTTTTCGATTTTATGGCTTTAAAAGTTTTTCAACGATTAAACATGGATTGAAAGTCGAAAAATTGATTAAATTGCCAGAGAGAAATGAAATTGCCATTGCTCATTTAGGAATAGCTCCTGAATTAAGAGGGCAAGGGTTGGGGACTAAAATGATTGATTTATTAAAAGAAAAAGCGAATAAAACAGCCGCTAGTTATTGGGTCTTGGATGTGTCGGAAGAGAATCCAAAAGCGAAGGCTTTATATGACCGCCTTGGTTTTAAGACGACCCAAAAACATATTTCTACGTTGAAAAACCAATTTTCTTATGTGGCGAATCATTTTCGGATGGAGTTGAAGGAATGATGAATTACTAATGATGAATGATAAACGATGAACGATTAATTCGTAAGCAAGCAAATTTTTGACTTTCTCTATTCATAAAAAATAATATTTATGACTGATTTAGCATTACTAAACGAACCGTTTTTATTAACAACTGACCAAATCAATTTTTACCAAAAAAATAAGTTTATTAAAATTAAACAGGTTTTAAATGCTGCGGTTATTGCCCATTTTAATGAAGTGATTAGTCAGAAAGTAAAAGAATTAAGTTCGGAAATTAAACCTTTAGACCAGCGAGATACTTATGGAAAAGCTTTCTTGCAATTGATGAATTTATGGGTCAATTCGGAAGTAATACAACCACTTATTCTTAGTAAGAGAATAGGGCATATTGCTACTCAATTAATGCAAGTAGAAGGGGTTCGTTTATACCATGACCAAGCTTTGTTCAAAGAAGGCGGGGGCGGCATTACGCCTTGGCATGCCGACCAATATTATTGGCCCTTAACCACCGATAAAACGATTACGGCTTGGATTCCGCTGCAAGCAACGCCTTTGGAAATGGGCCCATTAGAATTTAGCGCAGGTAGTCATCAAATTAAAGAAGGTCGTGCTTTAGCGATTGGAGATGAAAGTGAACAATTTCTACAAAAACGACTTCGAGTATCGGACTTTCCACATATTATCGAACCTTTTGATGTCGGAGAAATTAGCTTTCATTCTGGTTGGGTCTTTCATCGGGCAGGCGCCAATATAACGGATACTACTCGTAAAGTGATGACCATTATTTATATGGATAAAGACATGAAACTGAAACAGCCAGAAAATGATAACCAAATTGCGGATTGGCATACGTGGTGTCCTGGTGTTCAAGTGGGGGACGTGATTGATTCGCCGCTTAATCCTGTTTTGTTTCCGTAGTTTAAGTAGCTTAGACCTTAGACCTTTGGTCTGAGTAGTTTGATTAGATTCCTACTCAGACCAGAGGTCTAAGCTACTTTAGGATAAACTATAATTCCTTAATCCGAATATTCCGAAAACGCAATACATCACCATGTCCTAAAAAACCAATATGTCCTTTGGTTCGCTGTAAACCAGGGTGGTCTTTTTTATCCATCGTCCCATTTTTACTAGCCTCCATAAAATCGCCATCGACAATAGTTGTACCATTTAAAATAATTTTAATTGTTGACCCTTGAACGATGACTTCTTCGGAATTCCATTCCCCAACAGGCTTTAAAAACCCTCTTTTGGCTGGAATAATACCATAGACCGAACCATGATATTGATACGGTTTTAGGTTCGCATATTTCTCAGCGGTATTGTCCAAAATCTGTAATTCTTTTCCTAGATAAGCGGCATCTCCTTCTAGAGGTGCATGAATGCCTAACCCATTATTCGCCCCTGGCGTTAATTGGAACTCAAAGCGATAATTAAAATTACTGTATTCTTTTTCGGTGTATAAATTGCCACCGCCTTTGCCTGCTGGGTCTACTAAGATAGTCCCATTATCAACCTTATAGGATGTTTTATTGCCTACCCAGCCGTTTAGATTTTTGCCGTTGAAAAGGGTGGTGAAGCCTGATTCAGTTTGGTTTTTAGTGATGCTGCAAGCTGTCATCAATAGCATACTGAAAAAGAAGAAAGCGGAAATAATGGCTATATGATTTTTCATAAAAATGAGTTTTACCTAAAATGACAGTAACGTTACTCTTTTTTTTCTTTTTTACAAAAATATACTTTCACATATATCTAAAACTTATTTTTATAACCGTACATTAGCTCAAATTTATAAAAAAGGCTAATGAAATTTTTAAAATATCTACTGATTGTCATTATTCTATTATTGATAGTCGGCGTTATCGGACTTTCCTTTTATCCTGGTCCAGCCATCGAATTTAACACCGCAGGTCAATTTGATTACCCTGCTTTAAAAAACATCAAACTCAATGCTTTTCAAAAGCAAAAGCAGTATGTAAAGATGCCAGACGGAACAGATATAGCCACTAATATATTTTTGCCTACTAAAACAAAAGGCACTTCCTTTCCTACCATTTTTGTCTTTACGCCCTATAATCGAAGTATGGTTTTTCCTGATATGAAATGGTACGAAAAAGCTGGGGCTAAAGCCTTTTTAGGAAATTGGGGGCCTGTTTTTGATGTATTGCCGAGTCGAAAAGCCATTAATACGCTTACTTCTAGTGGATATGCCATCGTTGTAGCGGATATGCGAGGAACGGGTGCTTCCTCCAATCATACGAGTGCAATGTCCCCTGCTATCAAACAAGATGGGATTGATATGGTTAATTGGATTGCTAAACAGACTTGGAGTGATGGTAAAGTAGGAATGATGGGGCCTTCTTATTTAGGCTGGATTCAGTTAGCTATTGCAAGCGAGAAACCAGAAGCTTTAAAATGCATTAGTCCTTCGATTATGGGGATGGATATTTATTCGGAAGCTCAGAAACAAGGCGGTATTTTAATGACTAAATGGATTGAAAATTTTGATTTGCAATTGCGTTTATTAAACCTGAATGCTTCTGACCAGACGAATACAATTCCTGTTTTTCCAGCAGAACCCGTGATTGATGAAGATGGAGATGGGGAAATTGTCGATGAAATTCCCTTATATGCGAATGGACAAGCAAATGTTTTTACAGATGACGATACGCCTACTTATGCGGACGGAGTTGCTAGAACGCATAACCAATATTTTAAAAATACCAAAGACCATTTAAAAAATATTTGGACCAAGGAAGTAGTCGATAAATGGCAATATCGCAACGATTCTATGATTATTGATGGGGATACGCTGAATATAACAGATGTTTCACCCGCCTTTTTTGTACCAGGTATTAAAGCTTCTAAAGTGCCTGTTTTATTAACAGGTGGTTGGTTTGATGGATTCGAGGGAATTACCAAATTATTTGCTAGTATTCAAGATAGCAACCCTGCACATTTAGTGATGTCTCCTCGATTTCATGTACCTATGGATATACCGCCTGCTTATCAAACATTAATGGATTATCAAGGGAAATACGAAGACCAAATTTTGTCTTTACAAATGCGCTTTTTTGACCATTATTTAAAAGGTACAGCTAATGGATTTACCGATATTGACCCCGTTCAAACTTATACGCCTTTTAAAGGTTGGGAAGCTCATAAAAGTTGGCCTCCCCCAACTACTGATTACCAAACTTATTTTCTACAAGCCAATCAACAATTAGGCAAGGATACTTCTGTAGCAGGAGAAGACACCTACAAAATTGACTTTACCCACAGTTCTGGTTATGATGCAGAAGGAGACAATCGTTGGAATATGGCAGCGATGACCGATACGGTGATGATGCGGACAACACTAGACGAAAAATGCTTAGTTTATGAGACAAAGACTTTAGCTGAAAGTACTCAAATAACAGGGCATCCGATTATTGAATTGAGGTTGTCGGCTGACCAAGCAGATGCGGATATTTATGTCTATCTAAGTGATGTGGATGAAAATGGAAATGTTTATTATGTCTCGGAGGGAGAATTACGAGCTGGCTGGCATCGACTTGTACCTGATGATACGCAGGTAAATAATTTATACGATGTCAAACCTGATTTGCCTTGGCATAGCTTTAATAAAGGAGAGTACAAAGAAAATCCTTTGGCAAATGGTGAACAAATTACCCTGAAATTTGATTTAACTCCTACTTCTTGGGTCTTCCGAAAAGGACATAAAATTAGAATTAGTATGGCAGGTGCAGATTATACCAATTTTGAATTGAACCCAACCCTTTGTCCAGATAATGTTTTGGAAAATTGTAAGGAAACAACTTTGACGATTCATCGAGGAGGGGCATTATCAAAATTGACCTTACCTGTTATACATTAAAATAAGAATAGAGATTAGAGACCATTTTATTGAGAGAATAGAGATGAAATAGCTAAAAAGTAGCAGACAATAGGAAATATTTTGGCGAAATCAAGTTTAAATCTCTCTTCTCTAATCTCTACGCTCTCTTCTCTATAAAATTAAAACCATTAAATATGAGTGCTGAAAAAAGAGCAACTGCTTTGAACGTTTTAGAGGATAATCAAAATGCCCTACTTTACTTTCTAGAAAAAGTAGATACTAACCTGTTTTTACATCAACCAACAGAAAGGTGGTCTATTGCGGAATTGGTTGAACATATTATTTTAGTAGAAAAAGGCGTATTAGGAGGTATTCAGAAAGCGGGGACAAAGCCGAAAGAAGCGCCGATTACTAAGCCCTTAGCCGATGAGAAATTTAGACAATTAATGCGGAATAGGACTAGAAAAATCGAAGCACCAACCCATTTTGTTCCTAAGGGCATTTTTAAGGATAAAGCAGCAGCGATAGCCGCATTTAATACGCACCGAGCGACTGTTACTAATTTTGTAAATACCACCGATATTTCTTTAACGCATATTGGGTTTCCTCATTTTGCTTTAGGTATGCTAAATGGAATTGATTGGATTGTTTTTATGGCTGGACATTGCGAACGACATATTTTACAGATGGAGGAAATTAGTATTGAAGGGTAATTTTTATAAATAAGATAGAGGTCTAT
>JBGCFJ010001281.1:0-3301 GCA_045106885.1 Saprospiraceae bacterium | reverse complement strand
CCACCATAACAGCAACCACATCTGTGCTAGCATTATGTTGACCAGATTCCAACACACCGAGTTTGAGACCATAATCGCTTGCTCTTTGAGCTCCCATAGTCAAACAAGATAGGCTAATAAATAAGCTAAACAAGTAACGCATAGTCTTGTATATTGAAGTAGTAGAGTTCAATTAGAATAGTAAACAAAAAATGATAATTAGTAATAAAATCCGTTGGACAAAATTAGCCAAATAAATCTTATTCTATCACAGATTACATCCTCCTTATTTTCAAGCAAAATAGGGTATTTTTAGTAAAATATACGATTAATCATTCCCCTTTAAAAATCCCTATAAAAGTTGTACCTTTGCGCCGCTAAAAATATTACTTAACCTCGTTGGTTATATTTATTTCCTAAATCATTGATAATCAAATAAATATACACTAACTACAAATTAGTTCTTTTAATGTCAGACAATAAGAATGACAATTACGAACCGTTATCTTTCTATGAAGAAAGAAGCATAGGTTCTGCTAGTGGTTTTGATACCTTCCCAGATGACGGTGAATTTTACTTTACGTATAGCACCAATAGTCAAATCATTTTAATTAGTGAAGGCTATGATTCTGCCGCAGCAAGAGATAACGGAGTTGCTTCCGTTGAAAAAAACCTACCTATTGGCAAGCGCTATAAAGCCTTGACTAACGAAGATGGAAAATTTTATTTCAGCTTAAGGGCTGGCAATCACAAGGAAATTGCAATTAGCCGTCCTTATGATACAGCAGTAGATAGAGATGCAGTCATTCTTGGCTTCGCAGCTGATTATGTTGGAGGAACTACTGACACAACAGCTACCGCAGTAGCAGTCGAAGTAGCTACTGCACCACAAACATTAGCAGCCGTAGCTGATACTGCAGCAGCAGACGCAAAAGCAGCAGCAGACGCAAAAGCAGCAGCAGACGCAAAAGCAGCAGCAGATGCTAAAGCAGCAGCAGATGCTAAAGCAGCAGCAGATGCTAAAGCAGCAGCAGACGCTAAAGCAGCAGCAGATGCTAAAGCAGCAGCAGACGCTAAAGCAGCAGCAGACGCTAAAGCAGCAGCAGATGTGGCAGTAACAGTTGAAACAACTACAACTGCACAACCATTAGCAGCAGTTACAGCTGAACCAGTTGCAGCAGCAGCGCCAGCACCTGAAGCTAAAAAAGAAGCAGTAGAAGTAGTGGTTGATACAACTGCTCATGATGATTTTGACTGGAGTCAAACTGGTAAGCATATCTTACCTTATACAGAGCAGGAAACGGCAGATTATTTAGCACAATATGAGTCTACTTTAAGTGCAGTAATTGAAGGAGAAATCGTTAAAGGTACGGTTTCAGAAATCAAAGACGGTACAGTATTATTAGACATCAACTTTAAATCTGATGGTTTATTATCATTATCAGAATTTAGAGATACACCAGACATGGTCGCAGGTGACCAAGTTGAGGTTTACGTTGAGCAACAAGAAGATGATAGAGGTCAGTTAGTATTATCTCGTCGTAAGGCGAAGTTATTACGAGCTTGGGAATCTATCAAGGATTCTTTCGAGAATGGTACAGTTATCAAAGGTACAATTATCAGTAAGACCAAAGGTGGTTTAATTGCCAACTGTAATGGTTTAGAGACCTTCTTACCAGGTTCTCAAATTGATATTAAGCCAATCATTGATTACGATATGTATGTTGGTCGGGAGATGGAATTCAAAGTAGTTAAAATTAATGAAACTATTAAGAATGCCGTTGTATCTCACAAAGCATTAATCGAAAGTGATTTAGCTGAACAAAGAGAGGCAATCATCGGAAGTTTAGAGAAAGGACAAGTATTAGAAGGTTTAGTGAAGAATATCACAGACTTCGGTGCGTTCTTGGATTTAGGTGGGGTCGATGGTTTATTATATATCACAGATATTTCTTGGGGTAGAATCAGTCACCCAAGTGAAATATTATCTTTAAATCAGAAAATCAATGTAGTAGTACTTGATTTTGATGAGAACAAGAAACGTAGTTCTCTAGGTCTGAAACAATTACAACCACATCCGTGGGAAGTATTAGGAGAAGAAGTAAAAGAAGGTTCTACCGTTAAAGGACGTATCGTAAATATTGAAGATTACGGTGCATTCTTAGAAATTATGCCAGGTGTAGAAGGATTGATTCACGTATCTGAGGTAACTTGGAGCAATCAGCCAATCAACGCTAGAGAATATTTCAAGATTAATCAAGAATACGATGCTAAGATTGTTACGATTGACAGAGAAGACAGAAAAATGTCTTTATCTATCAAGCAATTAGCGGATGATCCTTGGAACACAATCTCAGATAAATTCCCACTAGAGAGTCGTCACGAAGGTTTAGTGAAAAACTTAACTCCTTATGGCGTATTCATCGAATTGGAAGAAGGTATCGGTGGTATGATTCACATCTCTGATTTATCTTGGACGAAGCGTTACTCTCACCCTTCTGAGTTCACTAAGAAAGGTCAGAAAATTGAAGTTGTCGTTTTAGACATCGACCAAAATAATCGTAAACTATCTTTAGGTCATAAGCAAGTGGAAGAGAATCCATGGGATACTTTTGAAAGTGTATTCCCTGTAGGTTCTTACCATGAAGCAACGATTTTAAGAAGAGATGACAGAGGTGCTATCGTTCAATTACCTTACGGTTTAGAAGCATTTGCCCCAATCAAGCACGTTAAGAAAGAAGACGGCTCATTGGCTAATGTAGATGATGTATTAACGGTAAAAGTAATTGAGTTCAATAGAGACGATAAGCGTATCTTAGTATCTCATTTACGTTACTTAGAAGACATTCAGCGAGAAGCAGATGATCAAGTACGTCAAGAAAAAGTGAAGGAAAGAAAGCAAACCACGCAAGCGGTTAAGAAAGTGCAGACGAACGTTGAAAAATCTACTTTAGGAGATTTGGATGTATTCTCTCAATTGAAAGATCAGTTGAAGAAAGACAGTGAATAAGCAACACTTTTATTAGTGTTTAGGATATAGAAAAGCCCTCAATCAAGTTTTTGATTGGGGGCTTTCTGTTTGTAGTAAGTAAAGGGTTTTCTTATAAAAATGAAAAAGTTCTTTTTTTTGACAATTTTCAAAAGGGGATAGCCCTTAGTTGTTGGTTATAAAACTTCATTATTAGGGAACAGGAAAAATATAACCTACCAGTTCTGCGGCTTTATTTTGTCCTTCTACGGCGTTGGGAAAATACTCATTATGCTACGGCATAACTCCGTTTTTCCCGCCTTGTACAAGAACAAACTAAAACCACATCTTCTG
>JBGCFJ010001280.1:0-3225 GCA_045106885.1 Saprospiraceae bacterium | reverse complement strand
GGCGCATCTGTTTTGTCTACAAAATAAATGATTGTTTTCTCTGGCTTTTCTGTAATGGCAACAGAAGGAATGTCTACTTTTTTGCTTTCCCAATCTTTTAAAAATTGTAGTTTAGGCATAATTTCCGCTTCGGAGACATCTCCTACTACGACCAATTCTGATACAGATGGAGAATAGTATTTTTGGTAGAATGCTTGGACATCTGCTAAAGTAATTTTTTCTACAGAAGCTTCGTCTCCACTAGTAGGAATTCCATAAATATGGTCCTTACCGTACAATAGTTTATTATAAGCTTCATTCGCAATAGACCCTGGATCCTTTCGGCTACTCTTAATACCTTCTATTTGTTGTTTTTTTAAACGGTCAAAATCTTCTTGTGCAAACTTTGGACGCATCAAAATTTCTTCTGCTAAGGTTAAGGTTTTTGCTAAATTCTTTTTTAAAGAACTTATAAACATCGTCGCTTGACCTCGACCACCACCTAAACCAATGCTACTTCCTAATTTACGCAATTCTTCTTGAATGGCTTCCGCTGTATAATTTTCGGTTGACTCGTTTAACATGCTTGTTGTTAAAGAAGCTAATCCTGCTTTCTCTTTGTTATAAGCATCCAATTTATGCCCACCGTTAATTGTCAATTGTAAAGAAACAGTTGGTATTTCATCACTCTTAGTACCAATAACCTTCATGCCATTATCGAAAGTCGCATCCCAAAACTCAGGCACTTGTACCACAGGATTTGCGCCTAAACCTGGTCGTTGAGTTCGGTCAAATTTATCTCCTGTTGCTTTCTTATAAGTCAATGCATCGTAATTCGTCGTTGGAAAAGGATTTTCTCCAGCAGTCGGAATTTCATAGTTATCTGGCTGCGCAGGTTTCATCGTCTCATCGGCTAATACACTCAATACGATATGCGACTGACCTTTGATGTACTTTCCAAATACCCGCATGACATCCTCTTTGGTCACAGCTAAATATCTACCCAAATCTTCTTTGATTTGATTTGGATTCCCTTTAAAAGTTTGATAATCTGCCAATTGAGATACTTTTCCACTTACACTAGATAAACTATTAATCGTATTTGATTCGTAGTTCGCTTTAAATTTTTCAATATCTGCATCAGTTACTCCTGCGACTTCAAAATCTACCAGAATTTGTTCTACTGACTTTTCAAAATCTCCTAATGTTTGCCCTGGAAAAGGTAAAACAAACATACTCAATTCGCCAGCTAATTCACTGGCAGGATTAAAAACAGAGGATTGGATTGCTTTCTGGGTTTTCACAAAGCGCTTATAAAAATAAGAACTTTTTCCTGTTCCTAAAATTTCGGCTAAACAGTCTAAAGGTGCTTCATCTGGATGAAATCTAGGTACAGTAGGGTAAGTAAAAAAAACTGCTGGAAAGCGAATATTTTTATCCACATAAGAAACATATCTGTTTTCATTCAATACTGGCGCACCCAATTTCATGGGTGCTACTTTTGGCCCCATAGGAATTACCCCAAAATATTTTTCTACCTTCGCAATCACTTCTGCTGGATTAACATCTCCACCTACTGTCAAGGTTGCATTATTCGGGCCATACCATCGCAAAAAGAATTTTTTCAAATCCTCGACATCTACTCTATCTAAATCTTCTAATTTACCAATGGTTAACCAAGAATAAGGGTGTCCATAAGGGTATAATGCAGCATCTTTTAACTCCCAAAGAGGACCATAGGGTCGGTTATCATAACTCTGACCTTTTTCATTTTTTACGGTTTCTCTTTGAACTTCAAATTTTGCTTGGGTCACTGCATCCAAAAAGAACCCCATTCTATCTGCTTCTAACCAAAGCATGATTTCTAATTGATTACTAGGTACGGTTTCAAAATAATTGGTTCGGTCACGGTTGGTTGTTCCATTTAACGTTCCCCCTGCTTCCGTTACAATTTTGAAATGTTCTTCATCTGCTACATTTTCTGAACCTTGAAACATCATGTGTTCAAAGAAATGCGCAAATCCAGATTTTTGTAATTCTTCTCTAGCAGAACCTACGTGGTAAGTCACATCTACGTGTACCAAAGGGTCAGAATGGTCTTCGTGGATGACCAAAGTTAAACCATTGGATAAAACGTGTTTTTCGTAGGGAATGACTAGTTCATCCCCCGTTTTTGTTACCTTCTCTATTAACTTCGTTTGGGCGAAGGCAACCGTTGATAAAAATAATAATAAAATAACAGGTAAGTTTTTCATGTCTGGTGATTTAGTTTATGTTTACAAATTTTTAAAAGCACAAAATAAAATAATATTCTATATAGTCCTTCTTAAATATATCTAAAATTGGCTTTTATGGGGATTTTTTCACAAAAATTGTAGTTCAGCATTCATTGTTTATAATTCATCATTCCTTATTTTATGCTTACACCTGATATAAAAAAATACATCGACCAATCTGTACTTTGCTGGTTAGCAACTGTTTCTAAAGATGGGATTCCTAATGTTTCTCCAAAAGAAATATTCACTTATTTGGATGAGGAACATATTGGAATTGCCCACATTGCTTCCCCTAATAGTCTGCGCAATATAAAAGTCAACCCAAATGTTTGTGTCAGTTTTATAGATATTTTTGTACAAAAAGGCTATAAATTAGTCGGTCAAGCCGAGATTATTCCCAAAACAGCACCTAATTTTTCTACAGAAGCTGTTAAAATATTAGAAATGGCAGGGACTGCTTTTCCCGTGCAAGCGTTGCTAAAAATTAAGGTACTGAGTACAGCACCGATTTTAGCTCCTAGTTATAGGATGTATGCGAATCAGACGACGGAAGCAGGTCAAATAGAAAATGCTATGCAGGCTTATAAAGTGAAGGATTATCTTTGATATTTGGGTAGTTTAGTATGGGATAAAAAATAAATTGGACATTTTGTATTTAATTCCCCACAGCCTGCTCCGATTCAATCGGAGAATTTATTACCCCCACGAATTAAAGTTATTCAATATCTGTTCCGTAACTTGTTCCGTATTTTCAATCGGGGTTTTAATCGGAGTTATTTTTCCAGCGTTACTTAATCGCTTTTTCCAATAAAGTGTTGTTGGCCATTTTTAGCTCGTCAGATTAAAAACTGATAATTATCCGTTGGGGCATTAAATCCGCTGGGGATATATTTCTTTAAATCCCAACGGATTAGACTTCCCAACGGATTTAAATATTGACGTATCATTTTTTATATTATTGATTTTTTAG
>JBGCFJ010000128.1:0-5304 GCA_045106885.1 Saprospiraceae bacterium | reverse complement strand
ATATGGGCATCTCGGATTAAAGGGTTTTCTTATAAAAATGGAAAAACGCCCTTTTTGATAATTTTCAATTTTCAATTTATAATTTTCAATTTTCAAAAGGGAATAACCCATAGTTTTTAGTGTATAAAATATCATTATTGAGGCTAGTGGTTAGTCAACGTTGAAATGACGTGTGACTGTATCGCTCGTAACCGCCAATTTTAATTGGCTGGTTCAACTAAAAATAGAATCAGCCAAATGAATTTGGCGATTACGTTTTACCCGTCAAATCATGTTTGGTCGAACACTAGTTTAATATTTAGTCGCTTTTCCTCTGTACTAATTCGCAAATGTCGATAATTGTTAATCTCAAATTCAACTTCAACCTCAAATTCCCACCGAAGGTGGTTTAAAATTGAAAATTTGAAATTGAAAATTGAAAATTAAATTTTACTTAGTCCTTATCCTGTTAATCTTGCAAAATCCTGTCATCCTGTAGCTGTTAAACAAAAATCGAGTTAGCACACGAAAGCACTAACTCGATTTTTATTGAATTCATCATTCATATTTCATCGTTCATCATTATCTCTATGCGCCTCTCTTTTTGCTCAAACGAACGGTCTTAATTGTTCTATCATTCTTGCCCATCAATCGAACTAAGTACATGCCTGTTGGCAAATCCATTACATCATAACGGTTGTAATAGTTCGCTTCAAATAATTTGACTGGGCGACCAACAATATTATAAATAATCAAACGCTCTACTTGGTCTGCTGCTGAAATAGAAATATAATCAATCGTAGGGTTTGGATAAATTTTTATAGCTGCTCTATTTAAGTTTACTGTACTAGTAGAATTTTGATTAAATTCATATCTGCCAGTTACTGTATTTTCAGCGTTTGTAATATCCGTTGCCGTTACCTCTACAATAGCAAAACCTTCTGTTCCATCTGGGTAAACATGGACATCAAAATTAGATTCTTCGCCTGGTGCTAAGACCAAGTTCGTACCATCCGCCGCAGAAGTTTCTCCATAACTAGGGATATAACAAAGATTTTTATCACACACAGCCGTTTCCCAACCGTCTTTTAATTCAATGACATTGCGTTTCCACATGATAGTGACCGTATCTTCAGATTCGTTTTTAATAAATCCTTTAGCCGTTATATCATCATCGGAAGCGAGTACGGTTGTAGAACCCGTGGGTTCCGTTAATTTGAGGGTCACCTGTGCTGACAGGGATATAGAAAAGATAAGAAAAAGTAGGAGTAAATTTTGCTTCATGTAAATGGGATGTTTCTAATCTAAACTAAAAAATAAATTTACATTAAAGTCGATTTATTTTTTTGATAAGAATCGGTTAATGAATCGTATATATTTTTATTGTTCAAAGGTATTGCCAAAATAAATAAAATGCTAGTTTTATACAATAAATTAACAGTAGCCGACATTGATTTAACGCTTTTTAAGAGTGCCTACCAAATGGTTCGTCTTAACAAGGACATTACAAGTCTCTTTTCCTCTTTCTGCTTTTCGCTCTAGCAACTTTCTGTAATTTTAGCACATATTTAGAATAGTTTATTAACTTGATGCCATAAAAGAGGTCAGATGTCAGACCGTCCCGATAAATCGGAACTGTCAGAGGTCAGACATAAGATATTGCAAAAGCAATAGACTTGTTGCCTTTTGAAAATACTTATATGAAATTTGGATAGCTTTCCATCCAATTTATCATTCGGAATTAATTTTCCTCATGATATATTTAAAATTTTTGAATAGTCCATTGAAGAATTTTTAAGTAAAATAGAGGGAAAAAGCATTTCCAAATTAAGTATAATTTTAAAGGGAAACAAGCCTAATATCTGACCTCTGACAGTTTATGAAATAAACGGTCTGACCTCTGACCGCTAAAACCAACTTATTAATTATGCACATTGCCATTATTGGTAACGGAATCAGTGGCATTACCGCCGCTCGCTTTATTAGAAAGTTAAGTGACCACAAAATTACCGTTATCTCTGCCGAAACTGATTATTTTTTCTCCCGAACTGCTATTATGTATGCCTATATGGGGCACATGCGAAAAGAGGATTTAAAACCTTATGAAGATTGGTTTTGGGAAAAAAATCGCATTGGCTTAAAACGAGGTTTTGTCGCTAAGATTGATAGTGCTAGCAAACAATTAATTTTCAAGGAGGGTGCTAATATGGCCTATGATAAACTCATCATTGCCTGTGGTTCTACGCCTAATAAGTTTGGTTGGCCTGGGCAAGATTTAGACCGAGTACAAGGCATGTATAGCATGCAAGATTTAGATGGGATGGAAGCAGCTAGTGCAGATGGGTTAAAACATGCCGTAATTGTTGGTGGCGGTTTGATTGGCATTGAAATGGCAGAAATGTTCCACTCTCGGCATATTCCAACAACGTTTTTGGTTAGAGAAGATTTGTATTGGAATGCAGTACTACCAGAAGCAGAATCAAAAATGGTTAGTCGGCATATCGTAGAAAGTGGCATTAATTTACAACTAAAAACAGAGTTAAAAGAAATTATAGATGATGGGACAGGTAAGGCTTGTGCTGCCATTACCAATAAAGGAGAACGTATTGATTGCCAATTTGTAGGTTTAACTGCAGGCGTGCATCCAAATATTGGTTTTATCAAAGAAAGTGCCCCAGAAATTGAAGTAGGTAGAGGTATTTTAGTCAATGAAAAATTGGAGACGAGTGTTAAGGATATTTATGCCATTGGCGATTGTGCGCAACTAAGAAATCCAAGTGCAGGTAGGCGACCAATTGAAGCCGTCTGGTATACTGGAAAAATGATGGGCGAAACGGTTGCTTATACGGTATGTGGCAAAGACAAAACATACATTCCTAGTATCTGGTTTAACTCCGCCAAATTTGTTGATATCGAATATCAAGTTTACGGAACGGTCTTAGCCAAAGCACCAGAAAATCATGCATCTATTTATTGGGAGCATCCAGAAGGACGAAAAAGCATCCGAATTGTCTATGATAAAAACACCAATGAAGTTATCGGTTTTAATCTAATGGGTATTCGCTACCGACATGAAGTTTGCGAAAAATGGTTAAAAGAAAAAACGTCCGTAGAAACCGTTTTACAAAATCTAGGCATTGCCAATTTTGACCCAGAATTTTATAAAGAATACGAGGCAGAAGTGATTAAAATTTATAATCAACAAACTGGAAAGAAGCTGCAATTAAAGCAAAAGCGAAGTTTAACGGCTGCGTTGAAGTTTTTGAGGAAAGCAGTTGGGGCATAACCATCCATAAATGTTTCCTATAGACGCTCCAAGGTCTTCCAGACATTTGGAGGTCTGCGGTTTTGAAAATTGCAAATTGAAAATTTTAAATTGAAAATTAATCATGCATATAATACAAAAAATAGGATTAGGAATTTTCATCACAGCCTTGGCGTTATTTACGCTTTCTCTGGGTATGGGAAAATATCAATTATCCGAATCCGATTTAGATATTTCTAAAGAATACCATAAAAAAGAAATTCTCGAAAAAGCTAAAGCTAACGGCTTACTCGATAAAAGATACGAATCAAATTTTGCTTTTATCGCAGATTTAAAAAAGACCTTAACGGACGCCAAACAATCTTTAGATGAAAAAGCCAAAAACGGCATTCCAGAAGGGGTTTATGAATGGGATTATCGAATGGGCAACATCAAAGATTATTTATTTGGTGTCGTTAAATCAGCTAGTGTTGGACCAATCGCCCAAAATCCAATTCGTTGGTTTATGCTCACTTTTGGGTTAGGTATTTTAGGTGGATTATTATACATTCTGCCCAAATTTGTCCCATTACCCGGTATCAAAAATAATGGCATTTATCATAATTCCTTAACGAGAGGCTTACAAGTAAATATCAGAAGTCTTTTTTTAGGGTTGACAATAGTAGCTACCATTATTTATGGTATTTTTTATATGAACCACAATCTACTTTGGCCAGCTATTACAACGGCAATGATTGGTCTAATTACTTGGTTGGTATTCTTCAAACAAGGGTCTAAAGAAAACAATCCACAGCGGTCTGCTTCTCCTGATGTTACGGGTTGGTTAGGGGTAATGACAGGGGTTTATCTAATCGGTTTTTATATTTTGTTATACTGGATGCCAGAATACATCACCAGTTGGGTAGTGATGGTCAATCCATTGAGTTTATCCTTGAGTGGCAATGGAGCAAGTCAATGGTTTTTATACGGTACGCTTTATACCATTATTGTTTTGGTCATGGGAATCCGTATGATGAGTAAATATCGGCATAATGTCTATCAAGTCGTTCGGACTTGTTCGGTGATGTTCTTTCAAACAGCGATTGCTTTTCTTTTACCAGAAATCTTAGTTCGGTTAAATCAGCCTTATTATGATTTCAAGAATATCTGGCCTTTAAATTATTCTTTCTTTTTTGATTACAACTTAGATACGCTAACGAATAGTGGCGGATTAGGCTTATTTATGCTGGTTTGGGGATTGGCATTAATGATTATCGGTGTACCCTTATTTACTTACTTTTTTGGAAAGAGATGGTACTGTTCTTGGGTCTGTGGTTGTGGTGGATTAGCAGAAACTATGGGCGACCCTTTCCGACAATTATCCGATAAAAGTTTACGAGCTTGGAAATACGAACGCTATATTATTCATGGCGTATTGCTTTTTGCAGTGGTGATGACCTTGATGGTTTTATACACCTATTTTACAGGCAATTATCAAGTCTTAATTTTCAATAGTGATTCCGTCCGAACGTGGTATGGCTTCTTGATTGGTTCTGCTTTTGCAGGTGTGGTTGGAACAGGTTTTTATCCATTAATGGGAAACAGAACTTGGTGTCGATTTGGTTGCCCTTTAGCAGGTTATATCGGTTTGGTACAAAAATATAAATCTAGATTTAGAATCACGACCAATGGCAATCAATGTATTTCTTGTGGCAACTGTTCTACTTACTGTGAAATGGGGATTGATGTAAGGGCTTATGCACAAAAAGGACAGGATATAGTTCGGTCTTCTTGTGTGGGTTGTGGCGTTTGTTCTGCGGTTTGTCCAAGAGGCGTTTTACGCTTAGAAAACAGTTCTATTGATGTCGATTCTCGAACTGATGCTTTACGTGCTTTGCATATTAAGGATGGGAAAATAACTTTAGTTCAATAGAATGAATTTATAAATTCGATAATAGAAGAGGGCATAAAGATGGTTTTATCAATTCCATTTTATGCCCTCTTTTATTTTCTGCTAATTTGTAGTTTGATTACAGCTTCTAATTCTTATGCTTCACCTTCACCGCATAATCCAAAGGCAA
>JBGCFJ010001279.1:0-3715 GCA_045106885.1 Saprospiraceae bacterium | reverse complement strand
AACCAAATTAATTTCTGTAGAAACTAGCCGTCAGGCGAAGATTAAAATAAAAAATGTAGCAACGCAAACGCCATAAATGAACAATCAACAATACTCGGAAACATATGGGGCGAATATCTATTTCAAAAGAGAAGATTTACAAGTGGTACGGTCTTACAAAATTCGTGGGGCTTATAATAAAATGGCAAGTTTATCAAAGCAAGAGTTAGCGAAAGGAGTTGTTTGTGCGAGTGCAGGCAACCATGCTCAGGGGGTCGCTTTTGCTTGTCGAGCCTTGCTGGTAAAAGGCAAAATATACATGCCTAGTACCACGCCGAAACAAAAGATTAATAAGGTCAAATCATTTGGAAATAATTTTGTCGAGGTGATTTTGATTGGCGATACTTTTGATGATTCCTATGCAGAAGCTTGGAAAGATGCAACGGCGAAGAAATTACCTTTTATTCATCCTTTTAACGATGAAAAAGTAATTGAAGGGCAAGGAACGGTTGGCTTAGAAATACTCGAAGATTGTGACCGAGATATTGATTATATTTTTGTGGCAATTGGAGGTGGTGGCATTATCTCTGGGCTGGGTAGCTATTTTAAACAGATGAGCCCATCTACTAAAATAATTGGGGTAGAACCCGCTGGTTCGCCAGGCATGAAAACGTCTTTAGCAAAAGGAGAAGTAGTTACTTTGGAAGAAATGGATGTTTTTGTCGATGGAGCAGCGGTACGTAGGGTAGGGGATTTGAATTTTAAAATTTGTCAACAAGTAGTAGAAGATATTGTCATTGTGCCAGAAGGAAAAGTGTGTACGACTATTTTAGAATTGTATAATGAAGAAGCCATCGTTGTTGAACCTGCTGGCGCCTTATCTTTAAGTGCCTTAGATTTTTATGACAAACAAATTAAAGGCAAAACAGTAATTTGCCTAATTGGTGGAGGCAATAATGACATTACTCGGATGGAGGATATTAAAGAACGTTCTTTATTATACGAGGGTATCAAACATTATTTTATCATTCTATTTCCACAAAGAGCAGGTGCTTTAAGGCAATTTTTGAATGATGTGCTTGGCCCAAATGACGATATAACCCATTTTGAATACAGCAAAAAGAATAATAAAAATGCAGGCCCTGCTTTGGTGGGCATTGAATTAAAAAATCCTAGCGATTATGAAGGATTGGTCGCTAGAATGAAAGAATATCAGATTGATTACCAGACAGTTAATGACCAGAAAATGTTGTTTAATTTTTTGGTGTAAGGTAAGGGGTTGTGTAGAAAACCCTATGTTGAATTAAATCCTAATTTGTAATTAAAATATCTAGTGAATGATTGTTTGATTGCTAAGCTTGTTAAATTGTTGTCGTAACGATTTGTAAAACAACAATTTAACACTCAAAAAATTTTAACAATCACTTACTAAAATTCAAATAAGTTACAAAGATGAATTTTGGCTACCCGTCTATAGAGCGTCAGCTAAAAAACTGATAATTATCCGTTGGGACATTAAATCCGTTGGGGATATATTTCTTTAAATCCCAACGGATTAGACTTCCCAACGGATTTAAATATTGACTTAGTATTTTTTATATTATTGATTTTTTAGCTGATTATCTATAAAGTTGGACACTCAATTTTAGGACAGACAAGGGAAAATCTATATTTCCCGACGCTTGGAGCAGCGAATATAGATTCGCTGTTGTCGAAAATGTCCAATCTTAGATGGGTAGCCTGAATTTTTATAAAATAAGGCTTTTTACACACCCCCCCACAGATACTTTATTATATCATAGCTAACAGAGCTGTGTTACTAACAACAACCACTATTAGGGTCACAAACAGCGCCTTCATCAAAACCTAAATCAATAGCCTTATAAGTAGATAATTTACCTTTTTTCTGTGCAAAAACAGTAATACTAAAAATGCCCGTTTTACCATTTTTAAAAGAAGTCAAAGCATCGCCATCTAGATATTGTGTTAAAATATCATCTGGAATTATAATAGGTTTTTCTTTCTGAATCGTTACATTATTAAAACCAGCTTCTTCAATCAAACTCAAATAATCGGTTTTCTGAATCGCTCCTGCGACACAACCCGCATACATTTCTGCACTCTGACGTAAAGCTGCTGGCAGTTCTCCTTTTAGGACAATATCTGAAATACTAAAATGTCCACCTGCCTTCAATACTCGTTGGATTTCAGGGAAAATTTTATCTTTAACGGGTAATAGATTAAGGACACAGTTACTCACGACCACATCTACTGTGCCATCCGAAATAGGCATGTCTTCAATATCCCCATAGCGAAATTCTACATTATTAAAGCCCATTTTATCCGCATTGGCTCTTGCTTTTTTAATCATTTCGGTAACAAAATCAACCCCAATGACTTTACCTGTTGGTCCTGTTTCATGTCGAGCCACAAAAGCATCATTGCCTGCACCAGACCCTAAATCTACCACCGTATTTCCTGCTTTAATTTTAGCAAACTGAGTCGGTAAACCACAACCTAGCCCTAAATCGGCATCTTGTACATGTCCTTCCAGTTCACTATAATCATCGGTCATGATATTATAGACTTCTTGCGATTCACCGCCTGCTCCACAACAAGAAGCTAAATTGACTTTTATTTCTTGATTGGCAATTTGACTATATTTTTCTTTGACTAAGTTTTTTAAATCTGTTGAGGTATCCATTTTGTATTGAATGTTGAATAAATAAATGTTGAATATAGAGAACGTATTTATTAGGAATTAGGCTTCATTTTTGCCCTTATTCGTTGAATATCTTTAATACTTCTTCCTGTAATATCTGATATGATTTCATTAGAATAACCTTTTATTATTCCTTTTTTTACATTTTCGTCACTTTCTTCAATTCTTCCTTCCATTTTTCCTTCAATTCTTCCTTCTTCAATTGAAGAATCTACTATGTTTTTTATATCTCGATAGTGCTTTAAACTTTCTTCATAAGCATCTTTTTCTTCTTTGCTGAAATTAGCTATTTCGGCTGCTTGGAAGAGTTTTGTAAATACTCTTTCTTGAAGTGCTTTGGGACGTTCTTGTAAATTGGATAAATGTCTTAATACATATAGCCACTTCTCATAACGAGTTTTTAATTGTTCTACTTCCTTTGTAAACTTGGGTAGTTCTAAATAAATAAATTTTAGTTTATCATAAAACACTTCTCCTTCTTGATTTTTTAATTCAATTATATGATGAAGTGATATATCTTCTTCCTTAGAAGGTTTGTCGTCGAATTCAAAATCTAAAACCCCTATTGAATAGACTGGACTCAACTTAAAATTCCAATCGCCTTTTTTTGCTTGTTCTTGAATCGGAAAAGTCGAATAAAATACACTTCTATCTTTGAAATAAGTTTGTTTTGCTTTTTGCATTTCTACTATAAACCTATCACCTTCTGGACTTGTACAATATAAATCAAATATTGCTTTTCTATCCTTTTTTGTTGCTCCTGATTTATCTGTTGAGGCATAAGCTAGGTCCCTTACTTTTTTATTTTTCGGCAAAATTTGGTTCAAAAAATCTATTAATAAATCTTTATTCATCTCTGTTCCAAATAATTTTTTGAAACCAAAATCTGTTAATGGATTAATATATTTATCATTTTCTATTATACTACTCATTTTATGTTATTTGACTTTTTATTGAACACTTATTTTTATCAGATATTCTAATCATTCCTTACAAATTTAAGGTTTTTTGAAT
>JBGCFJ010001278.1:0-5355 GCA_045106885.1 Saprospiraceae bacterium | reverse complement strand
CAGACGGGGTCAGAGCGCTGCTCTTTTGGTAAAAATCAAGGAGCATCGCTCCGAAACCGTCTGTAGAAACTGCTACATTTTCATTTTTTCTTTAAGGAGCGTAGCTTCGTCACCATTTAGCAATCTTTTTGCGGTCAATATCTTGACTACCTCACAATCATCATCTTAATAACGTTAAATATACTGATTTTTATTATACATCCTCAATCGTCTGAATCAAATTCGCATAAATCGAATTACTCATCAACAATTCCCGATTCCCCAAAACCACCAAATGTTTTCTAGCTCGAGTCAAAGCAACATTCAACTTTCTATCTACGCCCTCTTCCGACATCGAAACAAGAGAATCTATTTGAGCAAAATTATTGGTACAAAGTGAAATTAAAATAATATCTCTTGCTCCACCTTGATAACGTTCAACTGTATCAATCGTCAAGCTTTCTACATCAATATTTTCCGCTAATAATTGTTGCCGAATTTGGGCAATTTGTGCTCGATAAGGTGTAATAATACCAATGCTATTCACCGTCAATTCCAAGTTGTTTTTTTGATAAATTTTTTGAAAACTTTGAATCAGTTCCAGTAATTTTAATCCCTCGTATTGATTTGTTTTATGTGTTTTGCTCCGTTCGTCTACGGCTGTTTCTAGATAAACGACTCTTTGCTTGCATAATAAATGTTCTAAAAAAGTGGGGTCTTCAGGTAATTCATAGTTCAATGGAATTAACTGACTTTTATGATAAGGAATAGAATCTGGGAGTATTTTTAAATTTTTATTATAAAAAAATTCATTTGGAAAGTGCATAATTTCACGGTGCATTCTTCCTTGGTGACTCAACTGTGCATGTGCCCAATGCCAACCATTTCTAAGACATTGCTTATAAATTCTTTCAAAAAAAGAATCTCTTAAATTGAGCATCCCTAACTTATTCAATTCTTCGTCTCCTACTTTTGATTCTTCTGTACTTTGCTGGACTACCGCAGGCAATTGTTGGTGGTCACCAATTAAAACAAATCGCTTGAAATGGGGTAGTAGACCTACTAAATAAGGTTCTAATAATTGAGAGGCTTCATCTATAATTACTTGGTGAAAAGTCTTTAATTTTAAAATCGCTTTTTTACCAGAAATACCATTGACCGTACCTACAAAAATGCGATGATTTAATAATAAAGCCTTTAGGTCTTTTCTACTTTTAATTGGTTTTAACTTGTGACTCAGTAATTGTGCTCTAAATTTTTCATTGGTAGAAAAACGAGAACCTATTCGAATATAATCTTGCTTGATGCTTTCGTCAATTTGTTCAATGGCCTCACAAATTTCGTCTACTGCTCGATTGGTATACGCCATCAATAAAATATTTTGGTCAGTCTCTTGCCATAAATATTTGACAACGTGCTTGAGCATCATACTAGTCTTCCCTGTTCCTGGAGGGCCCCAAAGTAAAAAATAGTCCCTAGCGTTGATTATTTTTTTATAAATATCTTGTTGTTCTAAAGTTAATTCACTCGGTGCAATTAATTCTTTTTTCTCAGGCATTCGAGGTGGGTTTTGCCCTAACAACATGGCTCTTTTTGCGGTAGATATTTCTGCAAAAGAGAATAGTCCTCGATATAAATTGGTATAGCCACTATCCATTAAATCATGCTCCAAATTCCAAAAAATATCTTCCTCAAATAAGGTCGTATTAAATTGTTTGGAACGTAGCCGAACAATTACTTTTTCATTATCAATTTCTATAATCGTACACTTAAAAACTTGGTCTTGTAAGGGCGTATCATCGGGTTGGCGATAGGGATACAAAACCGCAATATCACCTCGTCTAAAATTGGCTAAATTATTAGTACTTGCTGTTTTTGCAAAAGTTAGAAAGGGGTCATCATCTTTACCTTTGAAGTCAGTTAATTTCAGACAACTAATGATATTAAAATTATCTTCTTTTTCTTTATAAGTATCTAACCAAATTGCCGCCTGCCCATTTCGTTTGGCTGAACCGTGCATGCCCATTTTTGCCATTCGATGTTCTCTAGCGATAAAGCTGGTAAATAATGTAAAGTACTTTCTTTCTAAAACACTTAATTCATAAAAAGTCTTAGAAAAAGCCATTAAATCTCGCTTAATAAAACCCGAAATTTGGGGAAATCTATCAGGGTGTAAATGTCTTAATAAAGGTGGATTGACCAAATCTCCATTCTTTAAATTAATCAATCCTTGCTCAATAGCGACCAACTGATTCCGCACTTGAATTGCTTCATATTGTTGCGCTTTGATGGTGGGGGCAAAACGTAGCGGTCGATTATCTAAACCAGAATAAAGAATATAGTTAGTCGGCATAATTTTACCATAGGCAGACCGAATTAGTAAATCGTATAGCAAAGTTTGGGTATAGTGATTGTGACTAATACCGTAACGATTTGGTTTATACGCTTTGCCACTTTTTAATTCAACAATTCCTGCTTCTTTTTCTTCGGCTTCATTGTTTTGGTAGAAAACATCTAGTCTTCCTTGCAGTCCAAATTTTTCAGAATAAAAAGAAGGTTCGATATAACATTTTTCTTTTTGGATGCCCTGTTTTTCAAATTGTTCTAGCACCATCTGCTTCAAGGTCGTATAATGTTTTTGTGATTTACCATGAATTTCCATCACTTGTTTATTGTCAAACAAGGTAAAAGCTAATGGATTTAATTGAAAAACGTGAGAAAACAATTCTTTAAAAGTTGTTTCTGGGTTGGTCATTAACTCATCCAAAAAATAATTGGCTATATTTCCCAACATTAAAGGAACACTACTTTCAAAAGGCGTAAATCTTTTTAATAAATGCAATAAAGCTTCCGTACCTGTATCCTTAAAACATTCTGCTACTGCCGTTACATCAATTAAATAATCAGGTTCTATCACAAAACCTTTTGGTCGATAAATCCCCGCTTTATCAATTTCTACATCCAATAAATTCATCATTACTGGAAATTCAAACCCTCTTTTTAACGCTCGAATGGTTGGGTTGAAGTTTTCATTCCGTTCAGCAATACTATATTGTACTCGAATCTCGTCCCCTACACCACTCTGGTCTTGGGCAATGATTTGTTGATTGGCTTTATCATCTGCCAAAGCAACAATTCTAACTTTTGCCCTAAATTCTTTTACTTCAACGGGCGCTGTTTTATAAAATCCTTTTGGTGGTAATATTTTTTGAATATTGGCAGGAATGGCTATATCAAAAAGGGAAGAAATACTCTCACTTACGGCTTTTAGCCCCAATGGATAATAAACGTTTTGCAAATCTGCTTCGGTAATCTTTTTTGACCGAAAAACTTGTTGGCCTTTAATTCTAAAATGATGGATAAAAAAACGCGTTTGCTTGCTGATTTGAAACCGCTGACTAGCAAAGGAAATACGGGAAAATAACGTAGTAAATAAAACTTTTTCGTCTCTAGTTGCCTCCACAAAAGATAGACTCAATAGTCGATATAATGCCTCCACTTGTTCGGTAATAGACAATGTTTTGTTATTAATCGTTTTTTCTAGTTCTTTAAATAGTAGTGTGCCGACTTGTTGATTTCTCATAGGAGTTTTGAGTTGTCGGTTGTCGATTGTCGATTGTCGGTTACATCTACTAGTAACTGATAACTGACAACCGACAACCGAATTACTTCTTTTCTAAAAATTCGTCTGTAAAATGCGCTATTCTTTTCGGCTGTGCAAATTTTTTCTGATTATAAGTTTTAGATGCCCCTTTTGGGATAGATAAGGAAGTCCAATTTTCACCAGCAATCATTCGGCCTAGAAATACAATTTGGCCTACATGATAAGCATAATGAGCTAATTGTCGATTAATAGCTTCAGTGACCGTGTGTCCCATATTTCTAATGTAAACGAGTTGTGCTGCTTGCTCCTTTGCTAACGGATTAATATTATCAAACAAACATTTCCAACCTTCCTCCCATTTTTCTATCAATTCTGCTTTAGTCTTAATAGTCGCTTCAAATTCGCCGTCTCTATCTCGAAAATCCTTTTCCCCATCTGTGGTGAGAAAATCCGTCCAACGGGACAACATATTGCCTCTCAGATGCTTGACAATAATGGCAATGCTATTACTTTCTGGATTGTATTGCCAAAATAAATCTTCTTTCTTTAGTTGGGCAAAGGTTTGGTCGCCTAATTGTTTATAATAGGTAAATTGTTTTTTGACGCTTTCTAGGTATTTGGTATCCATATTTTATATTAAGATAAATGAGTGGTTAAGGTAAGAAGAAGGAGCTTATAATCTCATTACCTTATTTACTCATTTGCCTATTTATGTTAAACATTTAAAAACCAATCGATAAAATTCTGGATGAGATTGCCAAGTTTGTCCTGTAACAATTCGACCATGTTTAACGGCTTGGTCTTTACCAATAAAAGTACCTCCACAGGCTTCTACTTCAAATTTTACGTGCTCGTAGCAAGTAATATTTTTATTATTGACTAAACCAGCCGTTACTAAAATTTGAATGCCATGACAAATGGCAAAAATGTACTTTTTACTTTTATCAAAAGCTTGTACTAATTTTATTAGTTTAGGGTCATTTCGCAAAAATTCTGGTGCTCGACCACCTAATAATAAAATGGCTTCATAGTCCTTCTCTTTTACATCTTTAAAAGCAATATTTGATTCTACGATATAACCAGGTTTTTCAATATAGGTATCCCAGCCAGGTTCAAAATCATGAATTACTAAATTTAATCGTTTGACAGTTGGTGCTGCAATTACTGCTTGCCAACCTGCTTCTTCAAATCGGTGTTTTGCGTATAAACATTCGTAACCCTCACCTGCATCACCTGTAACAATTAGGATTTTCTTTTTCTTTGCCATTATTTTTTTATTTTGATTCGTACAAAGATTGAAGGATTAAGGCAAAGTGGAAGAAATAATCAACCATTTATACTGCCCTTTTTCCTTCTAAGAAACTCAAAAAATGCTTGTATAATCCATGCAAGCATTTTTTGAATTCCTTAGAAGAAAAATTGACTAGCCTAACTGGCTAATTATTTTCTCCACTTTGCCTAAAACACCAAGAATAAAAGAGGTATATCTCTACACTAGTATAATTCGCCATAAATATGGTCATTTATAGGTGGAGCGTACGACTTATGTTTCTCAATTAACCTTTCAAATAATAAGTCAACAAAATAGCTAATTATTAGAGATTCTTTTAATTTTTTAACTAGAAATTGTATAAGTGACGACGCAGGAATAAATTGAGCCATATTACTTGTTCTTATTTCCTTCTAAGAATACTTAAAAAAGCCTTATGTAGCTTGGCTATATGCGGTTTTTTAAGCGCCCTTAGAAGAAAAAATAACTGCGTACTCTGGCA
>JBGCFJ010001277.1:0-36024 GCA_045106885.1 Saprospiraceae bacterium | reverse complement strand
CAGCGTCAGAGCGATGCTCTTTTTCGAATAATCAAGGAGCATCGCTTCGATACCGTCTGTAGGAATTGGGTAAATACCTCTTTTTTCAATAAGGAGCATCGCTCCGTCACCAACTCATCTACCTTTTATGGTTAATAGCTAATCATTCGACATGATTATAAATTTATTTTTATCGCTTTCCACAAAAATTAAATAATGAAAGGAAATCCAAATTTAGTTCATTCAGAAATAGACGCTTTATACGAGTATGATTTTAATATTTCTGGTGAGACAATTGAAAAGATACTAAGCTTACCACGACCTTCACTTATCAAAGATTTGGAAGAGGTATTAGATGAAGCAACTCGAAATTTTAAAGATTATGATGGATTTTATGATGAAGAACCTGAGGAAACGCTGTTTCTAGCACCTGCACATGCGATTTTTTTATTGGGAGAATTGGAGGCTATTGAAGCTTTGCCCACCATTAATCAATTCCTTAAAAAAGACGAAGAATTTCTCGATTTTTGGTTGGGAGACTTATTGACAGAGGAAGTTTGGCAAGCCATTTATAAATTAGCAGCTTCCGATATTAAAGCCCTTTTTCCTTTTATTATGGAACCAGTTGACTATGTTTTTGCTAAAACAGGTCATACACGAGCGGCATTGACTTACATGGCGTTGAATACTAAGAAGAGGAAAATATTGGTTGCGGATTATAAAAGATTAACACAAGTCTTAATCGAACAAGCGAGTGCATCTTCGGAATTCACGGATGAAAATGATACTTTGACGAGTGTTGTTTTTGATGCTATTAAATATGGATTACTTGAATTGGAGGAGGAAATTAGAATAGCAATAGAATCGGATTTAATTGATGACTATGGAGAAAATGACTGGGAAATTGTTCATGATTTATTGGTTAAAAATGAGCCAGACGTTTCAATAATGACTATTTACGAACATTATGAAGCGATTCAAGAATGGTATAATTATGAGGGAGAGGTAAAGGATGTTAATTTTGAAGTAATGAATAATATTGATAAGATTCCTAAAACGAAAAATATAGACCCAAGATTAGCTCCCAAAACCATCTATAATGAGACGATACCTTTCAAAAAAACGACTCCAGACGTCGGTAGAAATGAACCTTGTCCCTGTGGCAGCGGCAAAAAGTATAAAAAGTGCTGTTTACGGAAATAAACCGTCAATTTTAACTAAATTAAACAAGATAAAAACCAGTTATTTCCCCTATTCTTTCCTAAATTTGCGCCGCTAAAAAATAGGTATATTTATTTAGGGAATATTTTTGAAAAAAGGACTTTTTAGCAGCCTGTAGTATAATATCTAAACCTCAAAATTCCCGTCTTAAAAATTAATAATTAATATGAACAAATTTAGTCTATTAATGGTCAGCATGTTGTTTGTAATGACTTCATGTGTAAAAAAGAAAGATTTCTTAGCTTTACAAGAAAGCAAAGATTTAGTACAATCTACTTTAGAGAAAACTAAAGGAGCATTAGATACTTGTAATGACGAGAAGTCTGGCTTGATGGGTAAAATTGCTGAATTAGAAGCAACTGTTGCTAAACAACAAACAGCATTGACTGGTAAGGATGGTCAAATCAAAACGTTGAAGAGTGATGTAGCAGCAGAACAAGCAAAACAAGCAACTATCTACTCTTCTTTATCTGGAACTTCTGTGATGACAGAAGCAGAAGTTAAGCAATTCAAAGCAGCTTTGGAAACAATTAACGGAATGCCAGAAGCAGCTAGAAATGCCGCTTTAACGAAAGCATTGACGGATAAATTGACGAGCTCTTTAAGTGCAGCAGAAGCACAAGGTATGGAAATCACGACTAAAGGTGGTGCCGTAATGTTGTCTTTGTCTGATAAGATTTTGTACAATTCTGGTCGTTCTACTTTGACGAATGATGCAAAAGCTATCTTAGATGCAGTGGTTAAAGTTATCCAAGGAAATGGTGGAATTGATGTATTGGTAGAAGGTCACGCTGATGCAGACCCTATTAAATTCACTTCTAGCAAGGATAACTGGAGCTTAAGTGTTAAGCGAGCAATGAAAGTAGCCAATTACTTAGAAAAAGTAGGCGAAGTTGCTCCTACTCGATTAACAGTTGCTGGTAGAGGAGAGCATGACCCGAAAGCAGATAATGAAACGGAAGCAGGTAAGGCTATGAATAGAAGAACAGAGATTATGCTAGTACCAGGATTGGATGAGTATTTCCGATTGGTGACTGGTAAGTAAAATTCATAGTGTTTTATTGTTGAATTGTTTTATTGTTGCCTGTTTGGTGAAACAATAAAACAATTTAACAATAAAACCATTTCATGTCAATAATTCCACTTCACCCGCAAAAAATAAGCTTGAAGATTACTTCCATAGCGCTCCGCAGTATCTTGTAAAATAATTTGACTCACAAAATCCACATCTAAATTTTGCCCTAAAGAATAAGTGAAAGTTGGGGTTAGAAATAAAGGATGCCCATCTATAGGAGAGTAAATTAACGCAATATTGGCATTAAATAAAGGCGTAATTGGAAATCCCGCAGAAGTAAAAATAGACCATTGATAAGGATATAAATTTCGAGCGGACAATTCAAAATTGAAAATATTACCAGTATTATTAGCCGTTCCTGCCTCGTTATATAATAACCCACCTGCAATAAATAAACTATTTTCAAAAGTATAATCGACACTCAACGTAGCGGCAAAATTATTTTCCACTTCGTCAATAGTCGAATTAAACCAACTAAATTCCCCTTTAAATCCCCAATCCTTAATATTACCTGCCCAACCACCACCAAGTACTATATCCTTTCGACTCCAACCAGCTAATACCTGAAAATCATAATTCCATTTATTAAATTTAAATAAACTCGCCGCCACTATTTCGTCCGTATTATCAAAAGCTTTTATGGCAAATTCGATACTGCCAGCATAGCCGATATAATATTGAATCCGCAGTGCATCCGACCCTGGCCGTTCTTCATAATCAAAGTCTGTAAAGGTAAAAGCATTGAATAAGTCATTGGGATTCCATACGGTGTTGATGCCCCAATTAATCCGTTGTCTACCAAATCTAACTTCTAAATTGTCTTTATTATATTGAAAATAAGCACGGTCTAAATAGCTGTGTAAAATAGCCTTTTCACCAACGTTCAATATCGTTAAATTTAAAACATCATTGCCCGCATCACTTAAAGTACTTTTAAAATCTGGTTGTATTCTAGTAAATTCCCCGAAGAAAAATCGTGTTCTTAACCCTGCTTTAAACGTCCAATTATCGGATGGATACCAGTTGAAATTAAGTCGATTATGTATAAAATTATCTGAAATCGTCTGCTTGCCTAAGCTAGGTACATTTATTTGAAATAGGCTTTGTAGCGACTTGGTATATCCTTGGACACTCCAGTTTTTTTCTTTGGATTCTTGTGCGGATAGGGTAGTGGTGACTAGAAAAAATAGGGCAAGAAAGCGCAAATTTTGTACTGTTTTACTAAATCTAGCTATTGTCAAATTCCAAAAAATTATAGATTTACTAAATTTTGAAAATTTAGTAAATCTTTTAGGCTTGGTCAACTGCCAACTGCCGACTGCCGACTGCCAACTGTTACCGTCTCTCATCACTCACAATTTTACCATCGACCAAAGTTACCACTCGTCTAGCACGGTCAATTACCCGTTGGTCATGCGTAGAAAAAACGAAGGTGATATTTTCTTCTTGATTCATGGCTGCCATCATATCTAATAAACCAGCAGTCGATTCAGAATCTAAATTAGCAGTTGGTTCATCTGCTAGGATAAAAGCAGGTTTAGAAGCTAATGCCCTAGCAACCGCTACTCTTTGTTGTTGACCACCAGATAATTCGCTAGGTCGTTTGTCCATTTTTTCTGCGATACCGACGGCAGTTAATAAAGCTTCAGCTCTATCGTCTCGTTCTTTTTTAGGCCGCTCTTGGAGCATCATTACAAATTCCACATTTTCCTTAGCGGTCAATACTGGAATCAAATTATAAGCTTGAAAAACAAAGCCAATATTATCTTTTCTAAAATCAATTAATTGATTATCTGATAACTTAGAGATGTCCTTTCCTCCTACTTCTATATGCCCACTACTCGGTCTATCCAAACCTCCGATAATATTTAATAAGGTCGTTTTTCCAGACCCTGATGGGCCTACAATGGCGGTGAATTCGCCTTTTTCGATGGCTAAATTTACCCCCTGTAAAGCCCGCACAGGGATTTTGTCGGGGTTGTAGGTTTTGGTTAAGTTAGTTGCTTTTATGACGGTCATGTTAAGACGGTTGACGGTATAAGGTTGACGGTTGATGGTCAAGCATACCTAGATTAATTTGAATTGAAGAATACTGGTAGTAAAGCCTTTAGGCTTTCCTGTGTCCGACCTTTAGGTCGGAATATATTGCAGGTCTGAAGACCTTTGACGGGAAAACCTAAAGGCTTTGTGACCGACTAAATTTTCCGAATAGCTTCCACAGGTCTCAATCCAATCGCCTTCCAAGCAGGATATAAAGACCCAATCAAAGCCGTAATTAAAACAGAGACAGCCAAAGACCAATAATATTTAGTGGGCAATTCCGTATATATTTTTGTGGACAAACCAAACTGTTCCATACTGGCAGAAAAAGCGCCTAGATCTATGCCTTGACCACCAAAATATTGGATAGTTGCCCAACCTAGGAATAAGCCAATTGGAGCAGCAATGATGCCTAATAATAAAGTCTCTAAAACAATCATGGTAAAGACTTTGCCTTTATTCATTCCAACTGCCATCAGCATCCCTAGCTCTCGGTTTCTTTCTAAGACAGCCATCAGCATGGTATTGATAATCCCAAAGATAAGTGCCAACATAAAAATGGTGGTAAAAATAGTAGCTGAAATATCAATTTGAGATTCGTATAATTGGGTTTCTGGCGAAATTTCTCGATAGTTTTCTACTAATAAATTGGGGAAACCAGCCTTTAAAGCATCACCTGTCGATACTAAGTCTTCTTTTTTATCCAATAGAACGGCGACTTCATGTGCAATCCCTTCTTTTGCCATCAATGTGTTTAAGTCCGTTCTTTTGACTGCTACCATACTTTCATCAAAAATAGTATTCCCTGTTTTATAAATGCCGACAATTCTAAAAGCACCTGCCACAATATCTTTATTCAAGTCTTGAAATTGTAAGACGACTTTTTTACGCAGTTTTAATTTTAATTTCTTTGCGATTTTTTGACTGATAATAATTTCATTTTTCCGACCTTCTGTAAAATATTTCCCTTCAATTAATTTGCTATCAAAACCAGTTACCAAACTTTCTTGTACGGGGTCAATTCCTCGAATAGTGATCCCTCTAGCTCCTCTAGAACTGCGGACCATTCCATTCACCACGGTACGTAAAGTAGCCGCTTTGACGGATTTCGTTTCCCTCACTTTGGCCAAAACGGCTGCTGGGTTATCAAGACTAAATTTCACATCCTTATCTTCTACAAAACTAGGATGGTGTATTTGATAATGAGAAGTCTCGTTCTGAATGGCATTTTTGACATAGCCACCAACCATAGCAGATGAAAATGCCACGATAAATAGAATTGACCAAACGCCAATTAAAATCGAACCAATCACGACTAGGCTTCGGATTTTATTTCGCCAGATATTTCTCCACGCTATTTGAAAAAGCATAAAATGTATTTTGAGAAGTCAGAAGTCAGATCGTTTATTACATAAACTGTCAGAAGTCAGATAGTACTCTAGGTTAATCTGACTTCTGACAGAAAAATTCATTTTTTCGGTCTGACTTCTGACATCTTGTTAAGAACGCATCGCCTCAATAGGTTTTAATTTCATAATAGTTGTCCAAGGATATATCGCCAGCACACTCGTAATCAAAAAGATAATAAGTGCTTGGAGGAAAAACGTAGACATGTCAAAAGCAGTTGGCAAGTCGCCACTAATGCCAAATTTTTCAAAGGCTTCTGCGGCTTCTGCCCCCATTGCTGCTGCTGGAATTGGGTTGATATTCAAGTAATAGACAATTGGGATACTCATTAAAATGCCTACAATTGCACCTAACATAGCAACAATAATAGTTTCTATCCAAATCACTCCAAATAATTTCCCCCTGCGCATTCCAATAGCCGTTAATACCCCAAATTCATAACTTCGTTCTTTGGTCATCATGAGGATCGTTCCAAAAATGGCGAAGGTAATGAGTAAGTATAAAATGGCAATAATAATATAGCCACCGGATTCATCTAATAAACGAGCTTCTACCAATTCGGGCATCAATTCTTGCCATTCCAAGATTTCATATTTTTCAGGTGGTAATTGCTGACTAGTGGCAGCGATAACTGCGGGCACATCTTTTCGGTCGTTTATTTTTAAAATCAAAGTAGTCGCCCGACCTTCTGCCCCATAAAAGGATTCGGCTGCTTTAATTGGTAGAAGCAACAAGCGTTTATTCAAATCAGGAATCCCAAATTCAAAAATGCCTTTAATCGGATATTTACCTGCCGCATTCACGCCATGATAGCCTTGGGAAATCAAAATAATGGTATCATTTAAAGCTAAGCCTAATTTTTTTGCGACCCCACTTGCCACTACTGCTGCTTCATCCGTTGGATTTAAATAGGTGCCTGCAATAATTTTATCTGCAATTTGTGTCATGGCATTTTCTTTTACAGGGTCAACACCCAATACAAAAACGCCTGATGTTAAATCGCCGCTAGATGCCAAAGCAAAAGATTCTATTCTGGGGACGACTTCTTCTATGAAATCAACGGCTTGCGGTAATGCCTGTAATTGTGCATCCAACTCCATAGAGTTATCTAAAGTCTGGTCCTCCCAATATCCGTCAGCATGTACTTGGGCATACTCGTAGAATTGGTTCACCGCACCATCTATCACCGAATCCCAAATACCCTTTTGGAAAGAGCGCATAAAAGACGCCAAGAAGACCGCAAAAGCTACCGCACCAATGGTGATAAGCGTCCTTCTTTTGTTTCGCCAAATATTTCGCCATGCTAATTGTAGAATCATAAATACTGGTTTAGAACCTCTATCATACCTCTTATTCCCTCATCGCTTCCACAGGCTTTAAACGCATAATCTTAAACAAAGGATAAATTGCTAAAATGCTTGTAATCAAAAAGATAATCAAAGCTTGGTATAAGAAAATGGGTAATTCAAAAGTTGCGGGTAACGAACCTTGTAAACCAAATTTTTCATAAGCAGCGGCAGCTTCTTCTCCCATCATCTCAACGGTTAAAGGCTGGACTTTGAGGTAATACACCAAAGGCATACTCATTAAAATACCTACAATTGCACCAACAACGGCGACCATAACGGTTTCTAACCAGATAATAGAAAAGAGTTTTTTACGTCGCATACCAATAGCCGTTAAGACTCCAAATTCGTAACTTCTTTCTTTAGTCATCATGAGGATAGTTCCGAAAATAGCAAAGGAAATAAGTAGGTATAAAATACCAATGAAGACATAATTTCCGCCTTCTTTTAACTGCCTAGTTTCTACTAATTCAGGCATCAATTGTTGCCAACTCTTAAGCGCATATTGTTGGTCAGCAGGTATATAATTCTGAATATTAGCTATTGCTTGCGGAACGATTTTTTCATTATCTATTTTTAAAACCAAAGTAGTTGCTCGACCTTCTGCTCCGAGAAAATAGGCGGCTGTTTCGATAGGCATATAAACCAAGGATTTATTCAAATCAGGCAACCCCATTTTAAAAATGCCTTGAATCGGATATTTTCCTGCGGCGTTGACGCCATGATAACCTTGAGATAATAGAACCAGGGTATCGTTTAATTGTAACTTTAATTTTTCGGCTAAACCTTCTGCAATAATAACAGCATCTTGGTTTGTTTTTAAATAAGTTCCTTGGACTATTTTCTCTTCAATATTGGTTAATTTATTTTCCTTTGTCGGATCAATGCCAATGACAAAAGCGCCCGCAGTTAAGTCTTTTGCAGAGGCTAGTGCAAAAGTTTCTATTCTTGGAATAATGTCCTCAACTTCTGCTACATTTTTAGGTATGGCTTGTAACGTTTCATTGAATGCAATAGAATTGTCAATCACTTTATCTTCCCAATAATCCGCCCCATGAATTTGCGCATAGCCAAAATATTGTTCGATAGCGCCATTTAGCATCGAATCAAAAATCCCTTTGTTTAAAGAAACCATGAATGCTGAAAGGAAGACACTAAAGGCAATGGCACTAATAGTGATAAGTGTTCTTCGTTTGTTTCGCCAGATATTTCGCCAGGCTAGTTGTAGGAGCATTATTTTTGATTTAGAAGAGAGAAGTCAGACCGTTTATTTCATAAATTGTCAGAAGTCAGACCGAAAATTAAAATTTTCTGTCAGAAGTCAGATTTTAACGACTGCTTAATCTGACAATGAAATGATCTGACAGCGGAGCGGTCTGATTTTTGATCTCTCTTTTACCTCACCCGCTTCATATTTTGCACAGAAAAGAAGCTAGATTTAATCGTTTTATCAAAAGACATCGAAAGGTACTCAATTTTGGTAGAATGACCTTCTTCTTCGGCTGGAATTACTTCCATCGTTTTAGGTAAGATTCTACCACCTAATTCGCCAATATTTTTACCATAAATAGTTTGTACCAAATAATCGTCTTCGTCATAAAATTCAGATTTCAGTTGGAGAAAATCTTTTTGATCGACCCAAATTTTTACTTTTCCCCAAACAACTGCCGCTTCTTCTTTTGGCATCAAGGTGATTTCCCAACAAGTCCTACCTTCTAATTCCATCTCGCCCGTAATTTCTTGGCTATAATCATTGACAATAGAAGATTGTTTGACCAAATCATCATTCGTGAAGTCAGACCCCATCCAACTTTGCGACATCATACTGGGTGGCATTTTTATCACTCGGTCAATCGTTGGTTGCCAATTCCATAATTCTTTATCTCTTTTTAAAAATGCAGTGCCTTTATCTCTTGCTGGAGCAGTTACTAGAATCAAGGAAAAGTCATCACCACTTGCCCAAGACTTCATCTTCATTTCCCTTTTCCAATCAGGTCGAATGATAGACATTTTGATTTCCCCTTGGTGGTAATCACCTTGTGCTTTTTGATTCGCTTTTTCAATGATTTCAGTAGCCGTTAAATCTTGAGAAAAACCGATTGTGCTGGTAAAAATGAAGCAACATAAAAGAAAGAGTGTATTTTTCATAATTTAATTTTAAGTAGCTTAGGCTTCCAGCCTGAGTAGTATTATCACTGACATATTTACTTAGGCTAGAAGCCTAAGCTATATTAGCCCAAATGTATACTGTCAGGATGTGTAAAAGTCTCCACTAAAGCTTTAGCCATTTCATCAATGGGATATTCATCGCCCAGATGTATATAATGTAGCATAATGCCATCCATCGCAGCGCCTAATAAAAAGGCAGATTGCATTGGATTAGGTGCTTTTAGTTTTGTAAATAATTCAATTCCTTTTTGAATGCTCCAATTTTTCTCCTTTTCTACCAAATCTTGCACAGAGGTCATAATGTCTTGCTGATGCGTCAAAGAAGTTAATAGTTTCCAGAATTGAAAATTGTTTTTTACATGTTCAAAAGTATCCAGTACCAAATGTTCTAACTCCAAAATAGGCGAAGCATAGTCCTCCATAGCATGTTGCACCAAATCATGTCCTTCAGCCAACGCTTTGCTAATAATCGCTCGCAATAAAGCTTGTTTGCTTTCAAAGTAATTATACATTAACCCTTTAGAAATCTCTGCCTTTTTAGCAATCCCACTAATGGAGGTGTTTTTATAACCATTGGTGGCAAATAGTTCTAATGCCGTATTAAGGATTTTTTCCTCGCTACGCTGCCGCATTTCCTTAAATCGCTTTTTTGCTTTTGTTGCCATGAATTATAGTTATTGACCAAACGGTCAGTCAAAAATATAATGTAATGAAGATAGTTGCAAGGAGAATCGACGAATATTTGTTTATTGATGATGAATGGAAACTGGTAGTAAAGCCTTCAGGCTTTCCTGTCAAAGGCCTTTAGGCCTGTTCAAGTAGACCGCCCTAAAGGTCGTGGATGGGAAAGTCTGAAGGTTTTACTATCAGTTACTCGCAACCTTGGGTTACTTTACTTCCGCAAAAACAAAGGAATAAAAAAGACCAATACCAAAACAGAGAATAATAAACCACCAATAGTACCAACGGCTAAAGAAAACCAAAAAACCTCCTGCTGCCCATGCCATAAAAAGGGAATTAAACCCAAGGCAGTAGAAATAATCGTTAATAAAACAGGCGTTATTTTATGTAAAAAAGCTTTGCTATAATTGTTAATAAAAGAACGGTGAGGATATTTTTTTCGATAATGATTATAATCATTAATCAATAAAATTAGCCCATTGACCACTAAGCCACTTAATAAAATAAAAGAAGTATAGCCACCTTGGTCAAAATTAAAATCAAAGCAATAAAAAGTGAGAAAGATACCGATAAAAGAAATAGGAATTAACAAAACAATAGCAAAAGCCTGTCGGAAAGATTCAAATTGTACTGCACAGATAAAAAAGATAAGTCCGATAATCAATAAAAATAGGCTATACTGTTTTTGTGTTTTTTGTTGCCAAAAACCTTGCTGGGCATTTTCCATTTTATACCCAAGGGGTAATTCTTTTTCCATTTCGGCTTTGCATTTATTTAAATGTTTATCACCAAATCGACCCGACCCTGTATATTCCCATTCTAATAATTGAATGTACTGTTGATCTTCTTTGTGAATAGCCCCTGCCACTTTTTGTTTGCTTAATTGACTAATAGCTTTGAAATTAACAAACTGACTATCAATAGGAATTGGTCGATTTTGTAAAACCCATAAATCGTTTGTTGCCAAACTTTGGCTAACCAATCGAACACCTGTTTGTTGTGGGGTATATAAATTAGGATAAACTGCTCGATTAAAATTATCGAAAATAGGTTGAATTTGGATAGGTAGGATTTGTTGTTCTGCTAATCGTCTTTTATCCAAGGTAAGTTCGTATTCGTATAAATCTTTGGTCCACCATTCAATATTAGCTTCCGTATTCACCTTTTTGACCCTTGGATGTACTTCCAATTTTTGCGCCATTCGCTGGGCTTGTTCGTTTAATTGGGGTTTATTATAACCATTCATTTTTAGTCGATACCGAGGCGGCATCGAGCCACTACTATTACTGAACCCCTTGCCAACGCCATATACATTCCATTCCACCCCACCTAAATTAATACTAAAAGCAATCAATCGACTTTTCAATTGATGCGGAAAACTTAGTTCATAACCATCCTTAAAGTATATTTGAGTTTGAGCGTATTGACCACTATATACATTGCTAACATACTGCTTGATTTCAACATCAAATTGCCCTAGATAAGCGTCTATTTGTTCATAAACCGCATTCATTTGGGCTAAGGTCGTCCCATTAGGCATACTCCCTTGAATATACAAAACGGTCTCCGAAGGTTGTTGATAATTAGCACCTTCATAGACATACCAGACAAATAAGCGCAAAGTACCCCCTAACCATTTATTGACACTTGGTTTTACATTTTCCACATACCATTCTGACCCCAAAGTTTGATTATACCAATCCCAGTTGTCTATTTTATTGGGCAACATAAAAACAGGCAAACCAAAAACTAAGATGATTAAGGTAACAATTGATTTTCGCCAATTTAATGAGAAAGAAAGAATTTGTTGGTACCGATGTTGCCAACGTACTAATCGCCGCAGGTTCTGGAAATTATTGAGATTGTCATTGCTATGGAGGTTTTTTATTAATTTATTAGAACTAATCACCCCTGCTTTTGAAGGGTGGTGTGGGGAGGGTTTTTGAGACTTCACCAAAGCAGGAATCAGTACCCCTGCCACCAATAAAGAAACCCCCAAGTTAATTCCAATCACTTTCGCAAATTCCACTAAATTAACCTGCCATTCATCGGGCAAAAAGAAGATAATAATTAATGCCGCCAAAGTTGTCAAAGTAGCCGCTAATAAAGCAGGGAAAATGCGCAAATTTTGCTGTTGCCGCAGATGATGCACCATCACCAATGTATTGTCTATAATCAGCCCAAAAGAGACAGTAATACCCGCCAAAGCATATAAATGTAACTCGACTTCCAACCAATAATAGAAAATAAAGGCAATCCCTAAATTGGCAATCAAACTGCCTAAAATAATGCCTAAATGACGAAAACTTCGGTAAAGCAATAAGACAAAAAATAATAAAATGCCCAAAGAAAAAAACGTACGTTGTCCTATTTTATCTAATTCTTCCGCTAAAAATTCCGTCGCATCATCATCTAAAAATAATTGATAACTAGTGGGCAAGCCAGATTGCAAAACAGCTATATTGGCTTTAATTCCCTTGGCTAATTGAATAGTGTTAACTTGTTGTTCCGCATAAAATAAAAGCCGAATACTATTTTGTCCATTGATGCGATAATGTGACCGAGGTGGCGCTTCCACTAATTGTATGGTAGCAATATCCTCCAAATAAATAATACGTTGCCCCACTTTCTGAATGGCTAATTGCCCCAATTCCCTAGCCGATACCCCCGTATTGAAATTTGAATTTGAATTTGAAGTTGCTTTTGGCACTATGTTTTTCCCCCTCTGGAGGGCTGCGATGCTTTCTTCGGGGAAGAAAATGGAGAGGGAAGAAGGGGGAGGAATTCTCCCCAACCGAACAAAAAAACTATTCCCCGAACCCTCCACCAAACCCAAAGCCGTTGATTGAAACAACTCCTGCAAAGCCTGATAAATAGCCGCTCGTTTCACGCCCATAGTTTGACAAAGCACCGCATCATACTGAATCACCCATTCCAATTGATTGCCCCCTAATACTTCGATATGCTGAATACCTGCAGTCAAGGCCAATTGTGGACTTAAAGTCTCTTGCGCATAGCGATATAAATTGACCGAATTATCCAAACCACTCAACGAGTAAGTTAAAATAGGTCGTTCTGCTTCCGTTTTTTCGGGATTATTGATGCTGATAGTCGGATAACTAAGTCCTTCGGGCAATTTGGGATAGAGTTGCCTGATTTTAGTGGCTATTTCAAAGCGCAACATGGCTATATCTACCGTTTTGGCTAAGTCTAATTGAATATAGCCTGACCCTTTTCGACTAACCGATTGGATTTTTTTCACTCCATTGACCAAATTAAGAGCCCCTTCTAATGGAGTCGTTACTGCTTGTTCGATAACACTCGGGGCTGCATTAGGCCAATTGTAATTAACGGTTAATTGATAAGCTTTAGAAGTGGGTAGCAAACGAATAGATAATAAAGGCAATAGGGCAAAGCCAATGACACTTAGAACGGTGAAGATGATGCGTATGGAGTAATTTGATGGCAAATAGTTTGTTTTGGGTTATTTGTTGCTTGTTTGGAGTTACTGATTGCAAGTTACTTTAAGGCTACACAAAAAACGATAAATTTCATCGGGAAGATAAGGAACTGTTTTTGATTAATGCTTTTTCATATTGTTAATTTCCGCAAATGACGCAACTCTTCCGTTTTTTAAAGGGCTATAACGTCGTCATATTCCTAATCAACCTATTTACTACTTGTAATTTAAGCAATTTAAATTTATTTTTGTTAAAAAACGCAGATGGCAATACAAGGAAAATACATTAATTTATTTACTGATTTTGGCTTCAAGCGGGTCTTTGGCGAAGAAGCGAATAAGGATATTTTAATGGATTTTTTGAACCAAGTACTGCCAAAAGATTATACTATTGACAACCTACATTTTTCGAAAAATGAACATGTAGGATTAGGAGTAGAAAATCGTAAAGCCGTATTCGATATTTACTGCATTTCTGAAAAGGGAGAACGATTTATCGTAGAATTACAAAAAGCGAGACAGGATTATTTTAAAGACCGAAGCGTTTATTATGCCTCTTTTCCGATACAAGAAATGGCAAAAAAAGGTAAGTCAGAAGAAGGCGAGTGGGATTATCAATTAGACCCTGTTTTTACCGTAGGAATATTGAATTTTGCCTTTAAAGATAGTGCAGCAGATGCGAATAAATTATACCACCATGTTCAACTAAAAGACCAAGACTGCCAAGTTTTTTACGAAAAGTTACATTTTATTTATCTAGAACTCTCCAAATTTGCTAAGCCGCTTAGCGACTGCAAAAGCCGTTATGAAAAGTGGCTATGGATTTTTAAAAACCTACCAACAATAGCCGACATTCCTTTAGAACTACAACAAGCTACTTTCATTAAATTATTTAATATTTCAGAAGTAGCTAAATTCAATAAAAAAGAACAGGCTGCCTACCAAGCCAGTTTAAAACATTTTTGGGATTTGAATAATGTGGTTGATACTGCTTTTAAAGAAGGGGAAGTTGTTGGTTTTGAAAAGGGAGAAATCAGCGGCTTTGAAAAAGGAGAAACTGCAGGTATTCAATTGATTCTGACCATTATTCGTCTTCACCAAGAAGCCCATTCCATAGCAAGCATTGCCAAAATGGTAAAGCAAACAATTCCTTTTGTAGAAAAAGTACTAAAAGACGCTGGTTTTATTAAGCTATAATTATCGCTTCCTCCACTAATTTACTGCGAACTGCCCTACTGCGAACCACTTTTCATATTGTTAATTTCCACAAATGATCCAAGACTTCCGCTTTTGGGCGTAAGTGGGCGTATTTTGAATAGATATATAGGTTACATTTGTAATGTGATTGAAGCGCTTTTTTACATTGTAAGGGGATTACCGAAAACCCTAAAGAGAGTAGGCATAAATTATAAATTTTATATGATGAAAAAGTTATTATTTTTTGTTGTTTTGGCAGTTACATTTTTACTTCCATCTTTAGCAAATGCTTGTCAAGGAACTGTTTATGCATTGGATAGTACTGATGCAAATTCTATAAGAAATCAAGCCCAAAGTAATTGTAATGTTGGAGATTCATTCGTACTTACAAATTTAAGTACGGGGAAATCTGTTAGAATACGGATAGTTAATGAATAAGATTAGAATAATTGGCTACTAGACTACTATACAAAATGCTTTTGGACACAGAGAACACGAAGGAGACACAGAGAACACAAAGCTATAATGTACTGATAACCAAAACTCTGTGTAACTCCGTGTCTTCTCTGTGGTCTCTGTATCCTAAAAATGTATAGTAGTCTAATTGGCTACCCACATAAGGTTGGACACCTATGATAATCAACTAGTTAAGACTTTTTATAGAAACTTCTAATTCTTAATGAGTTAACAACGATTTTCTGAAAAATTACTGTAAAAATGGTTTTTTACTGTCCAACTTTGAGGCCGCTGCAAGAAGTCAAAAATCGAAAATTTTCAAAATGATATTCTGTCGAAAAAAATATTTTAACAAGACAGATGCAATTTTAGCACCATATAGCGAAATTAAAATTTGTAAACAGAATACTATTTCGTGTTTTCAAAAATCCTCGACTTCTTGCAGCGACCTCAACTTTAAACGGGTAGCCGAATAACTAAAGGATTAATGAAAGAGTTGATGTTTTAGTTATGGTAAAATGTTAGCAGGATATCAATTAACATATACAAGTTATGAATACTTCTTATTTAAGAAACTGAGAGTAACCTATGCAAATTTAGTAAAATAAATACCTATTTTTTGCATAGGTTTATTTTTTAATTTTTCTTTTAAAATGATTGAAAACTTGAGAGAAATAACGATAATATATATTACGGTACTATTGCTATTAATTGGGTGTAAATCGCCTAACTTAATAAAATATGAACTGCGAAAAGTTAGAGATATTTCATTAAATATTCCAAACTATATAGATATTAATAGTTTTAGTCATACTTCTGACATACAGATTTTAAATAAAGATACATTCTTAACTTTTATTGATCAAGTAGATGAAAAAATATATACTTACAAGTTCGGCGAGAAAAATTTAGAAAGTACAAAGTTTTATAGATATGGACCTAACCAACTGAAAAGTGAACCTTATTTGGTTAAGGTATTATCTAATGAAGAAATCCTTATTATATGCCAAAGGGAGGTAGTTTTTTCTAATAGAAATAAAGAAGTAAACGTATCTAAAGAGATAAGCTTAAAAGATGAATCTACTGATTTAACTGGTGGAGATTCCTATTGGTTTCGACAATATATAGATAAAGAATATGCCTATTTCTTCAAGTTTGATTTTTCTAAAGGGAGATATGATAATAAATTAATAAGATTTACACTAAATTCTGGCGAACAAGAAGAAATAAATATCCCACTTCATTATACTGAAATAATGAATGAAGATAAATCAAAAGGAGGGATTAAAACTTCTATCCTTTTGCCCCAAGTTTCTTTTAGCGAAGGTAAAATCATTTTCTCTTCGTGGTATTCCAATAAAGTTTTTATTGGGAAAAATGAGCTTATTCTACCATATCTCAATAATCATTATGAGTTTATAAAGAACTCGGATTCTGGGGATGAAATATTTAACTTAGATACCGAAGAAGGTAGTAATGCAACCCTGATTTTTGATTCGTTTGAAAATATCTTGATAGTTGATAAAATAAAAACAAATAAAGAAACGGGATTAATAAAGAATGAACTTTGCTTCTTTGATATAGAGGGGAATTTATTAAATTGTGTAGATTCAAAAGGGTTATTGAAATTTCATTCCGCTGGATATTTATATTTTTTGAACATACTGGAAGCTGAAGATAAAGCGACATTTTCAATTTATCGAATTTCGGATGTATCCTCTCATTAATAAGGCTAAATTATTAGCCTCTTTTTCTTGCTTGATTTTTTCGTATTGCTAAATTCCAAAAATGACCCGAAATTTCTGCTTTTGGGTGTGAAAATTAATATTTTAGATTAGTAAATGATTTATATTTATAATGTGTTTAAAGCGCTTTTTTACACGAATGTCAATTTATGTTTTTTAAAAACATATCAATTAAATTTATGTTTTAGTAGGAATTCCCTAGGCTACTTAAAACAAATTAGGGGTAACTCAAAAATATGTGTAAATGAAAAATGCAATGGTATTTTTATTTCTTCTAAGTTTATTCTCTTGTAATAAACAAGATATTCAAAACTTAAACGAGGAAAAAGCTGGATTTGATAATTCTGATTCAGATTTCATAATTATAAGCGATAAATATAATACGCTTAAATTAAATTTTCAGAATAATCTCCATGATTTAAAGGGAGAAATTAGAGTTGATGAAAAAAATATTCCTATAAAGAATATCAAATTTTCACCTAGCGTTTTCGAGAGTATCTCAAATGTGAAAGTCATAAACCAAAATGAAATTTTGGTTAAGATAGATGCTGGTGAAGTTTTATTTAGTGGATTTAGAATGGTTAATAATACGTTCTTTTTTAAAGGAACCACCAATAATAATCACATTATTAACTACGAAGTATCGCATAAATCTATTCCTTCTAAGACTCCGGAACAATTTACGGAAGATTTTTCAAATATTCTATTAGATTATTCATCTATTAAACACAGTCATCAAAACGAAACTGCTCAGTCGAGATTAGCCTGGCCATGTGCTGCTGCTGCAATTGCTGCGGCTATTGGCGGAGTAGCTGTTAGTGCTATAAATAATTGTAGAGCGAACGTTGCTGCGGTAGCTGCTAGTTGTGCTTCTGCTGGTGTGTGCTTAGATGCAGGTTTCTGTAGTGCTTCTTGTACTGAATGTCCAAAAAAACCTGGAGATAAATAACCTTATTATGAATTTAGAAAAAATTAAAAAATTTATAAGTCAAGAAAAATGCATATTAATTTCTTTAATCTTGCTTTATTTATATATTGCGTTTTCTCAATATATGTATTATTAATAAAGGTCTTACTGAAAAAAGGGTCAAAATCAATCAAAGTAAATTAATTCATAATTTGTAAATTATTATTTAAGAGTTGGTTGCAAATTTAATTAAAATAATTTTACACAAAAAAGGACCTTTTTGCAGTAGAACTTAATAATAATAAGATTTGAGTATGTTACAGTTTAGTGGAAAACATATATGAATCTCTTTCTTTCAAGGGAAAATTCCTTTTACTACTAAGGGCTAATATCCAATATTCCCCTAACAAGAGAATTGAACATATTTAAAATCCACTAATTTGTAGCACACTTATAAGATTTTAAGAAAATAGCTTTTTTTTAATCTCCTGAGTTTCAGTATTAAATAAAATGTTTAAAATTGTCATAAGGAGTATGTATAAGATATATCTGCCCTAATGCTTCGAGATAAAAATTTTGTAAAAAAAAAACTCAATAGTCAATGATAATTTTCTAGACTATTGAGGGTTTAATTTTTTTAAAAATGTAAGAATTAAAAGGAAAATATAACTAACTTTATTCGATGAAGGCAATTTCTCTAAATATAATAGTATTCTTTTTCTTATTATTAACTCTTTTTTCTTGTAAATTTAGTATAGCAGAAAAAACAGCAGCTACAAAAAAAAACAACAAAATCCTCACTAAATCAACAACCAAAATAAGAAATCATCCTACCCAAAAAAAAGCTCTAAATATTAGCACGACCACAACTGGTACATTAATCCCCCAACAACAAACCACCCTCCATCTAAAATCAACAGGAACCATCCAACAATTACCTATCCAAGAAGGGCAATATATCCAAAAAGGAAGTCTAATTGCAGAATTGGACGACCAAGCTTTACAGTTAGCTTTAGGTCAGCGAGAACTGGAAATGGAAGATGCGATTGGCAACAAAAAAGACTTATTAATTGCCAATGGTGGAGAAGCCGAGATAGATACTTCGGTAAGTGCAGAAAGGTTGGATTTAATCCTCACTTTAAGTGGGGTGCGGCGAGCTTTACAAGGCATCAAACAAGCGCAATTTCAAATTGATCAAGCTAAAATTTATGCTCCATTTTCGGGAGTGATTGCCGATATAAAAGTAAGGCAATATGAACAAGGGAATGCAGGGCAGGAAATTTGTCGATTGCTTAACCCCAATACTTTTGAAGCGGAATTTCAATTAACAGAAGCCGAAGCTTTAAGAGTGAAAATAGGACAAGCGGTGAAAGTAATTCCATTAGCCATCCCTGAAAAAAGTTTTAAGGCTGCCATTAGTATCATCAATCCTATTGTCAATGAACAAGGCTTGGTTACCGTCAGAGCTAGGTTAAAAAATACTAAACACCATCGGTTATTAGAAGGAATGCACGTTCGGGTGCAAGTAGAAAGAAGCATTCCCAATCAATTAGTGATTCCTAAAACGGCTTTAGTTTTGCGGTCTGGCAAATCGGTGGTGTTTACCTACGAAAAAGAGACAGGTTTAGCGAAATGGAATTATGTAACAGTAGCACACGAAAATGAAACCGAAATCGCTATTTCCGAAGGCTTAAAGGCAGGCGATTTGGTAATTTATGAAGGGAATATGAATTTGAGTCATGATGCAGAGGTGGCAATTGATAGCACAATGATCATTGGGCATTAACAATTGATGCGTCCTGCGAATGACCAATGACTAATTATTAATAATTATTGCAGCATTTTTTTGGACATATCTTGTTTTATTATTATCTTAGCAATTCAGAGAATCAAATGTGGTCTTTCCTTTCCTTTCCTTTCCTTTCCTTTCCTTTCCTTTCCTTTCCTTTCCTTTCCTTTCCTTTCCTTTCCTTAAAACTAGGAAGTTCCTCTTATTTTGATTTTTTGAATGATGAACCCTTATTTCTAAACTTAATAACCAAAAAGATGAAACTCTCTACAACACTTAGCGCTATGACCCGTCAAGAAATTGCTGACCTTTACAAAGTTTCTCGAAAAACATTAAAAAAGCGATTAGATACGCATCAAATAAATTTACCAAGAGGCTTAGTTTATCCTAAAGATATTGAATTAATTTTTGCTACTTTGGGGATTCCTGAGAAATCAAGGGCTTAAGTGCACGTAGATTCTATAATCTTACCTAAATTGAATCTTATGATAGCTACTATTCCATTAAAAAAGGAAAAAAGAAAAGCCAATAAAACTCAATTTCGAGCAGAAATTGTTTTTGGTAGACCAAGTGTGGATTGTGAAGATATTGGCATTTGTCGAATGAGTCTACTCGGTAAAAAGAAGTTGGAGAGTTGTGAAAAATGTAAACAGAAGAAAGTGGAAAGCTTAATTACCATTTTTGATGGAGGGCATATTGAGTTTACTTTTTTAAAAGAGATATTAAACCCTGCACTTTATCAAAAGTATTTATCGAACGCATTTTTTATAATAAAAGAACTTTTTTATTTTGAGGAAAATGATTATAGTTTTAGTATACCAGTAGGACCTTATCCTATTTGTGAAGAGGAATATTTTGTAAAGATTGTCTTTAATTATTAATGTTTTATTTCTTTGGATTGCACAGTTCAGAGGGCTGTGTTATTGATGACCTATATGCTAAAATTTCTAACCCAACGCCCAATTGCAGTACTGACCGTTTTTAGTGGTTTATTAATATTGGGGCTAGTGGTATTACAGCAATTACCCATTTCCCTTCTTCCTGAAATTCCCATTCCTCAAATTACGGTACAAATTAGTCAACCGAATACGGCGGTAAGTGCTTTGGAAGCTACTGTGGTGCGACCTTTACGGAATCAATTATTACAAGTAGGTAATTTAAAAGATATAAAAAGTCGTAGCCGAAATAATGCAGCGACCATTTTATTGGAATTTGATTTTGGGACTAATACAAATTTAGCATTTATAGAAGTCAATGAGAAAATAGATCAAATCATGGGCAATTTGCCTAAAGATTTGCCTCGACCGCAAGTATTAAAAGCCAATGCTGCTGATATTCCTATTTTTCAATTGAGTATTTTTCCTAAAGACCAACAGCGACAAAGCCCACTAGAATTGGCACAATTTAGTCAAACCGTTATTAAGCGGCGCATCGAACAGTTAACGCAAGTAGCATTTGTGGATAGAAATGGTTTTGCTACGCCCGAAATTCAGGTTATTCCTAATAAGGACTTGCTAGAAAGTTTGAATTTAAGGACAGAAAACCTTATTCAAATCTTACAAAATAATAATTTAGCATTAGGAAGTATCTTAGTGCAAGATGGGCAGTATCAATATAATATTCGATTTTTATCTGCCTTGCAATCTGTGGAGGATATTGCCAATATTTACTTTAACCATGAAGGCAGAGTGCTGCAATTAAAGGATATTGTAGTTGTTCAATTACGGTCTCAACAACGTAGAGGCAAGTATTTATATAATGGGCAAGAAGCAATTGTTCTGAGTGTTCGTAAACAAGCAGATGCCCAATTATTTGCCCTTAAAACAGAATTTAATCAATTATTGACCGCCTTTCGAGCAGATTATCCCGAACTGAATTTTGAAGTGACCAATGACCAATCGGAATTATTAGAAGTGTCCATTAATAATTTGCGCAGTAGCTTATTATACGGTGCTTTTTTTGCCTTTATCATCCTATTTTTATTTTTCTGGGAATGGCAAGCTCCGCTATTAATTGGTTTAGTCATTCCTTGTTCTTTAGTCATTGCTATTTTAGGATTTTATTTAGCAGGCTTATCTATCAATATTATTTCCTTATCAGGTTTGATTTTAGGCGTTGGTTTGATGATTGATAACTCGATTATTGTTATTGAAAATATTCGACAATACCGAAAAATGGGGTATGCGGTATCCGAAGCAGCAGTAATTGGAGCAAACGAAGTCATTCGACCTTTAGTAAGTTCTGCTTTGACGACCTGTTCGGTTTTTTTACCCTTGATTTTTTTAAGCGGCATTGGTGGTGCTTTATTTTATGACCAAGCTTTATCTATTAGTATTGCTTTGGGCACTTCTTTGGTGGTGGCCTATATTTTGTTGCCTACATTATTGCGGTTGATTGGGAGCAGAAAAAAAGGAAATGCGCCTAATTTATCCCTCCCTCAGCCTCCGCCAACGGGAGAGATAGTTGATGCGGAACAGCAAAGTTTTTATACAAAAACGGTTGATATTGTCTTAAACTATAAATGGCTGACCTTATTGCTTTTTGGTTTGTTTACGATTGGTGCATTTTATCAGTTATCCAAAATGCAGCAAGCCACTTTCCCTAAATTAAGCAGGCAAGCTTTAATGGTAAAAATAGATTGGAATGAAGCGATTAATCTAGCAACGAATGAAAAACGAACGAAAGAATTGCTTGATTTTGTAGCAACTCATACTACCAAAAGTACTTGGTCGATTGGAGAACATCAATTTCTGTTGCGCCAAGAAAACCAAGGCATTAACGAGAGTGAAATTATAATTTATACAGAAGATGCCCTAACCGAATTAACAATATTTATTCGTGATTTTTTTCAAGCAAATTATGCAAGGGCTACTATAGACATTCAGCCTTTAAAAAATTTATTTGACGAATTATTTGGTGGCAATGAAGCGTTATTAACGGTACACATTCAAGCAGCTGCAACGCAGGAAGTCCCATCTTTAGAAAGCGTAGAACCTGTTTTTGAATACTTGACAGAAAAAGGCATTTTCCATAGTTTACCACCTCAAGAAGCTCTATATACGGTACAGATTTTAAAAGAGCAAGCTTTATTATTTCAAGTGGAATACGATGCCATTTACCAGCAACTAAAAACGATATTTAGTCAAAATAGAGCAGGGGTTTTACGCACAAGCGAAGCTTTTATCCCGCTTACTATTGGACAGGAGAGCGGCACTTTATATCAGTTAATTCAAAATGCGGTCGTTTATAATCGACAAGGGAATGCTTTGCCATTAGCGGATTTTGTAACGCTGCAACAAGTAGCAGGCTATAAAACCATTCACGCTGGAAAAACAGGAGAAGCCTTACCGATAGCATTAGATACGTTTAGTACGCAATTGGTGGTAGATTTGAAAAGTGAAGTTGGTAAAAAGCATAATTTATTACTATCCTTTACAGGGCAAGTTTTTGAAAATGAACAACGAATAAAAGAGTTAAGTGTAATTTTAGGGATTGTGTTATTATTATTATACCTCATTTTGGCGGCACAATTCGAGTCTCTAATTTTGCCTTTTATTGTCATGCTAACTGTACCAATTGGCATTGGCGGTGCTTTATTATTGCTGCTATGGACGAATCAAAGCATTAACTTAATCGCTATCATCGGAATGATAGTCATGAGTGGTATTGTGGTAAATGATGCTATTTTGAAAGTGGATATGATGGAGAAAGAACGGCTGCGGCATTCACTAAGAGCTGCAATACATATTGCAGGAAAAAGGCGTCTAAAGCCAATTATAATGACTTCATTAACCACTATTTTAGCGTTATTGCCAATCTTATTTTCTGTTGGATTAGGAGCTGAATTACAGCAACCTTTAGCCTATGCGATTATTGGTGGGTTAATGGTCGGAACCCTAGCAAGTTTATATTTTATTCCCATCTTGTACACTATTTTGACAAAACAAAAAATGAGTTGATAAGTGCACAACTTATCAACTCATTTTTCTTATAGATTTGGCTCAAAGTGATTTAGGTGGGTCAACAGTAGCTTAGACCTCTGGTCTGAGTAGAAAATCGTGTTACCGCTGTACTCAAACCTACTCAGACCAGAGGTCTAAGCTACAATTCTCCACCCATATCATTTTGAACCATAGATTTATTACTAATCAATTCATTCTCCCGTCTGCTCCACCACCAAACTACCACTTTTCCCTAACCGATTAACCACACAGTCCTCAGGAATATAGAATTTAATATTAATCGTCTCAGTAGTTTCTCCATTTTTCGTCCGAATCGGTCGCCTATCGGCTTCTTTTAAAGATAGTTCAATAGCGGTTTCTGAATTATTTTCTACTATTTCGTATCGGCCTTGGCTGATAAAATGCTTTAAAATCTTTGGTGAAATATTTTCCATTTTTACCTTTGTTTCCGTTAAAATGGTATTGCCAGCCCAGGTTTCTACCTCATAAGGTATATTCAAATTTAGGGTTAATGCTTTGCGTTCGCCCATTTCAAAGGATTGGTGGATTACTTGTGCAGAGGCTGGAATTGGGGTGGTGTATAAGGATAGTATATACACACAAGTGTAGAGCAAGGTAGTCATTATTGTTCTAGTTTTTGTTGACAGACTGCTCAATGGGGGGATAATTGTTGTGTTGCAGTTGGGAGTTATATTACTAGTACTAAAGTTAACGGAAATATTATAATTTTTCATATTACGGGGGATTAATAATTTAAAAGTTTTGACTATCGTCGACTTAAACTCTTTTTAGTTGTTATAAATTGCTATCAATTGACATTTTTTTAGGATATGTCAATAGCTTGGCAAAGGGGAGAATTTAACAGCTATTATATAATAGATACAATTTTGCTGCCAGAATAGGGGGATGGTAAGTAGGATACTATAGAATTATACTTTATTACGAACTTTCTGTTGCTTAAATCGGAGGGAAATCATTTACTAAGCTAATGCAAGTTAGGGATAAGTAGTCTTTTTTGCAAATATCCATGTCACAAATATTTATTTTTAATGTATTAGGGGCGAGGCAATATTATTGATAGATGAAGTAGGAAGTACTTTTTTTCATCAGTTAACTCCTGGTAAACAACGAAGTTTATTGCATCTTATTGGCAAGCCTAAAAATTCTGCTATTCGATTAAAGAAAGCAGTGGTGGTATTGGATTTTTTGAAAACTAATAATGGGAAATTAGATTTTAAATTGCTGAATATTGCTTTTAAGGAAAGTAATCAGAGAGGGTAGATTTAAGCTGGTAGTAAAGCTTTTATGCTTTCCTGTCAAAGACCTTTAGGTCTGTTCATTTCTAGCCTGAAGGCTAGTGACGGGAAAACCTAAAGGTTTTACTACCAGTTTTATTACACATATTTGGTTACTGGTGCTTCCGATTTATTAAATTTATTAAATGCCAAATAAGCGCCATAAGCGATAGCAGCAGATACAACAAAAGAACCAGCGTATAATAAATCATTGCCGATTAATTCGCGAGTAGATTCCGTACCTAAGTCAGAAAAAGTAAATGCGACAAAATTATTAATGACATGCAGAGCAATCACGACCCAAAGAGATTGTGTTTTTAGGTAAATCCAACCCAAAATTAAACCTGCAAAGAAAGCACCGATAACCTGTAAAGGCTGTAAATGAATTATCCCAAAAATCAAAGCGGAAAATATAATTGCTTTGGTCGGGTCATATTTTTTAGCCAAACCCTCTAAGATAACACCTCTAAAAATGATTTCTTCGCAAATAGGCCCAATTAACGCACCGCCTAATAATAATGCCATAGGATTCATGCCTGCAAACATTTCTTGATACATTTCTAACATCGCATCATAGCCTGGTAAATAAGTCATGAATTCTCCCACAAGATAATTAACGCCATACATTAAAAATAAGCCGATGATGATCAATAATGGGAAATTACTTTTCCATGCAAAAGCCGTATCAATTAGCCCTCTTTTTTTATAAAAATACCACGCACCTGCTAAGAAGGCTAAAGGCAAGCCAAGAAACATAATCAGGTTATTCATCCCCTCTTGGTTGTCTACGCCATAAATGATGAAACCAAGGATAGCAACGGGGATTAAGGCAACAATTTGAATGAGTAAGAATTGGATACCCATCCAAAGTCCTCGTCCAAAGGAAAGGGGCGTAATGGTATCTGCTTCGGGTAAAACAACGGTGTCTATTACTTCTGAGTTTAAAGCATTGTCAATTTCCATTATTTTGTAGGTTTTAAGTGTAAGAAAAAAGTTAATAGGTTGTCATGACCTAACGAAACTATGCTTAAAAGTAATTAAAAGATAGATATTTTGGACAAATACTTGTAAAAAGGAGATGAATTATATGAAATAATAGGAGTGGGTCTTAAAACCATACACTTTTTTAAAGCGCCGCTGAAAGCGGCTAAAATGAGGGGTTTGGGGTTGATAAATTTGGATTTTTTAACAAAAAATCCAAATTTATCAACCCCAAAAACCCTTTTTCACGCACGAAGCGTAGCGGAGTGCGTGACTCAGTAAAAAGTGTATGGTTTCAATGGAGTGGGTTACATTTTAGTGGAAGTCAAATAGGTTGATGATTTGATGGCTATATTGTTTTATTGTTGCATGGTTAATCGACAATAAAAGAATACAACTGTATAACCATTCAATTATCTACCTTAACCGCTGCTGCACCCCAGCATATAATAACAATTTAAATTCCTCTGGAGTAATGGCAATACTGTTAGAAAACCCTGTGCGGATATCGGTTAAAGTTGTTTCGCTATATACGCGAACCACCTTTAACGTCTGATGTTTGACAACTTTTTGTCCTACTTTTTTTATCGTTAATTTAATAGGAATCATACTGCCTTGTATGGCTCGAAACATGTGAATACCTTGCTCGGCTTGGAATAAACCTAAAAGTGCATAACCATCAATGGTGAGTGTGCCTGCTGGTCTATCTATCGTAAAACGAATGTCTAAAAATTCAAACACTTTTTCATAATGGGCAAAAAGATAATCTATTTGGTTTTTTCCTAGACCAATAATCCCCGTTTCTATGCTAAAAATAACCTGTTCCGTAGCGCCTTTCATAAAGCCTTTGGCAGCCAATTCTAATAGAAAAACATTAAGGAAGTTATCTATAAACTCCGTACTTAAACTATCAAATTGAGCGGCGGCATGGCGATAATATTCAATGATTTCTTGCATGCCTTCTTGCTGGAAAAGTTGGTCTTTGACCATTTTCCTGTAGGCTTTATCGCCACTATTATTCGAGTAATTAAAGCTACTATTTTTAATGCGTTTTAAACGAAAAGGAATGGCAGGGGCTTCGTCAAAATTACGATCTCTATAGCCTAGCAACATAGTCTGTACTCTTTCTTTTATTTCAACTACTTTATTTTTGAAATCGTAATGTTGCCAATTTAATTGCTCGCCTTTATTGTTACCGATCACAATTAAATCACTTTGTTCTTCTGCTTGTTCTTTGTGACTAATTTGCCGTTCGATGTATTCGATACGGCGGATTAATTGTCCATAAAACCGTTTACCTTGTCGTTCGTCGGGTGTTTCTGGTAACCAACCATCTGCTATATTGTCTACAAATTCAAGGGTGGCTATCTTGGGAACTAATTTAGTACCATCGTAATATATATCAAATAAAATAGGTTGGTCGCTGTAAGTAGAAACGAGTTGCTCTGCGGAAAGTGCTGTTAAATCTCGTTCTATTTGTCGTTTGAGTGCCCGTCCACCCATTCGTGCATCATACCCTCTACGAGCCACCCATTCTAATGCTTCTTGGGAGATATTTAAAATCGTTGACCGTCTGACAAAACCGTCTCTTTGTAGTAATTCCTTGATTTGTAAGCGGGCAATATTGAGAATATGCTCCAATTCAAGGGGTTTGAAAATAACAATACGGTCGATTCGATTGATAAATTCTGGACGGAACATATCTGCTACAGATTTTCTATAAATAGCCGCATCATTTTCCAGACTTTGCCCGAAACTTACTTGTGCCGAAACTGCCCTAGCGCCAACATTAGAAGTCATAATAATGATGGTATTGGTGAAATCTACGGTTCGCCCAATACTATCGGTTAATCGACCATCATCCAAAACTTGCAAGAGTAAATCATGTACTTTTGGATGCGCTTTTTCTATTTCATCCAATAATAAAATACCAAAAGGATTGTATCGAACTTTTCCTGTTAATTGTCCTTCTGGATTATAATAATCCCCAATCAGCCTATGCACGGCACTTTCGTCAATATACTCGTTCATATCGAAACGCATCAAATGCTTTTCGTCGCCCATCAAATATTTACAAAGGACTTTGGCGGCCTGTGTTTTTCCGACTCCCGTTGGGCCAATAAACATAAAAGACCCTAGTGGTTTGTTCGGATTAGCTAATTTAGCTTTAATGGTATGAATGACATTGGCTAAAGTGTCTACGGCTTCGGGTTGTCCAACGAGCGATGCGCTTATTTTCTTCCGAACTTCTTCTTTTTCAAACGTGTAAGCTGCATCAAAAATTGATTCTTCTAATCCACTAAAATTTTGGAATTCTTCTCTTACTTCGGGTAAATCTATAGGGATGGACTTGTATTTAGTGACCAATTGCCGTAGCAATTTCATGACACTACCTGGTAAGGCTTTGTTTTTTAAGTAATTTCTTTGAATCGTAAAGAGGCGGTGAATGGCTTGGATAGAAATATTGCCATCATAGGTTAACTCTAATTGTTTGCGTTGTTCGAGTACAATTTTTACTGCAGTTTCATAAGTGACTTCAGGAATCCGCAAGACTTGAAATAAGTCGGCAAAACTTCGGTCTTTTTCTTGTACGATTTTCCATTCTTCGGGTGTAGCAATCAGGATAACTTGTAACTTCCTTTTTTCTAAATAAGGCTTTAAGACATCACTTAAAGTCATATTATTTTGAGCGGATTTACCAATTCGTTGTAGGGCCACGATATTGTCAAAAACAATTTTATCTGCCGTATAATTTTTCACGATGTCTTTGCGTCGTTCTTGGGCAAATTTTATAATGGCTTCAAAGCGCTTTTGCCACCAACCCACCATACTCATGCCCGCAATAATCCGAGTGGGGTCAATATGCCAAACGCTTTGTAATTGTTCAATATTTCTATTTTTATAACTATCTCGATAGCGAAAAATGGCTTCATTTAATAGACTATGCTTGCCAACACCTTCTTTACCAACCAAAACAATAGGTGTATTTTCTGAATGGTAAAGGGTATTAAATAAACGTTGGACGATTTCTTCTCTTTGAAAAGCGCGCAATAATTTATCTGGATATTTTCGTAATAAATCAGTACCTACTTTTTCAATTTCTGTAGCTCCGTCAAAATCTGAACTAGGTGCTAAACTATCAAAGAATAAATTATCCGTTGCTTTTTCTATTTTGAATGCGCCTTGCTTTATTTTGACACTCTGGGAAACAGTCGTAACAAAAGCCCCTTTGCTGGCATAATAGCTTGTAAAATCAAGGTCTTCCTGTAATGTTTTCCTTTCTGTTTTTAAATATTGAATCACCGTATTTTCTATGGCATTCTTAATATTTACTTTGTCTTCAGGACTAGCTTTGGCAATAAACATAAAATGATGAAAAGCAGGCAAACAAACAAAGGTCATTCCCTTTAACTCAAACTCCACCACACTTACTGCACCATCAAAATACTGGCGACCAATAGGAAATCTAAAAATGGGGGTAGAAAACTTTAAGGTTGGATTAAAAGCATACCAAAGTAGTTGCTCGGTATTTTCTGGATTTAGCTCAAAACCTCTTAGCTTGTTAGCTAAAGCATCTCGTAATTTTCGAGTAGCAGACTCAAATCGCCTATCTGATACTACTGGACTAGGCACAAATAGCGGCTTTAAATGATAATTGGGCTTATCATTTGTCGGGATATTTTGTACTAAGATGGGATATTCCAGTTTTATGTAGCTCATTCAAATTCGGGTTCAAAATTTAAGACGGTAAAACTAAAAAAAATGTTGGAATAATTGTTAAAGAAAGAGTTTTAATGATGAATGATAAACGTTGAATGAAGCGAAATCCCGATTTTTATCGGAGATGAACGATGAATTTGGGCAGTAGGAAATGTATGATGACTTAATTGTTAAACTGTTTGTGTTTCTTTCCAATTTATCATTTATAGTTTATACTTCAACTGGGTAGGAGTTGAACAAATTTGAGGAGGATATTTTGTTTCTGAACGAAGACATTTTAAAACGAATAGCCTTTGCTATTGGTTTTAAAATGGATGAAGTGCAGGAGCAAAAGATTCCCTCAAAAAGTTTAAATCTTACCCAGTTGAAGTATATATTATTCCCTTTCCGTCATAAAACTGGTCGGTTATAAAAAATGGCTAATGCTTAATAATCAGAGAATTAAGTCATTTCAAAACAGACCACTTTAAAGGTGGAACGGGAATAAGAATACTCATAGCGTTGAGTAAAAATAACTGAAATAAAATAATTTATCAAATTTTTAAAACTTCATCTTTCCCACCTATTACAAATTGCCCCTCTATAACTTTGGCATTCTTGCTCAAACAAAGTCGCTAACAGAGTTTGCTAGGAAAGGATTTTTCTTATTTTAAAGAAAGCAAAATGAAAATTTCTTTCTCAAATAAATTAAAATATTATATTTGCTTAGAATATAAACGATAGTCTATTGAGCAGGCAATCGGCAAAACAAACTATTTAACGACTGACTACTCTATTTAAAATAGCAAAATGAAAAAATTAGCTTACCTACTTCTATTCGCCTTAGCAGGTTTTCTTGCCTATAAATTCTTTTTCGCCAAAGAACGTTTTGTCTCTGTATTAGTCTTTTCTAAAACAGCAGGTTTCAAACATGCCTCCATCGAAGCAGGAGAAATTGCCTTAATGGATTTAGGAAAAAAGCACGGTTTTCGAGTAGATACCACTAAAAATGCGGCTATTTTCAAAGAAGAAAATTTAAAAAATTATAATGTAGTCGTCTTTTTAAATACGACTGGAGATATACTAGACGATGCTCAACAGCTAGAATTTAATCGTTTTATTCAAGCAGGTGGTGGTTTTGTAGGGATTCATGCAGCCGCAGATACGGAATACGACTGGACATGGTATGGAAAATTAGTAGGTGCCTATTTTTCTAGCCATCCAAACAATCCCAATGTTCGAGAAGCGGATATTGAGGTGATTAATGCAGACCATGCATCTTCTAGTATGTTGCCTAACCGTTGGCATTGTACAGACGAATGGTATAATTATAAAGACATTAATCCCAATATCAATGTGCTGTTAAATTTAGACGAAACTTCTTACGAAGGGGGCACTAATGGAGCAAAACATCCCATCGCTTGGTACCATGAATATGACGGTGGACGGTCTTGGTATACAGGCAGAGGTCATACCGACGAATCTTTTAGCGAACCTGATTTTTTAGCGCATTTATTAGGTGGAATTAATTATGCAGCTGGTGATGGCAATCGAGTAAATTTTAATAATGCAAGTGTTGCCCCTGACGAAAATCGGTTCACAAAAGTCGTTTTAGAAGATAATTTAGACGAACCAATGGAGTTAGAAATTTTGCCTGATGGAAAATTGATGTATGTGCAACGACATGGGGCCATTCGAGTTTACGACCCCGAAGAAGGCAGTTCTTCTTTAGTCAAAAGATTAAATGTTTTCTCTGATTTGGAAGATGGATTATTAGGTATGGCATTAGACCCAAATTTTGAAGCTAATAATTGGGTATATTATTTTTATTCTGACCCTGAGGAATCTCATCAAAATATTGCTCGATTTACCTTGAATGAAGATTATACCTCCTTAGTCGCCAATTCAGAAAAAATATTATTGAAAATTCCAACTCAACGAGATGAATGTTGCCATTCGGGGGGTAGTTTAGAGTTTGGTCCTGAGGGTTTATTGTATATTTCAACGGGAGACAATACCAGTCCAAGGGCTTCTGACGGTTTTAATCCAATCGACGAACAAGAAGGGCGTAGTCCTTGGGATGCTCAAAAATCATCCGCTAATATGAATGATTTGAGAGGAAAAATCTTGCGAATTAAACCAGAAACAGACGGTACTTATAGCCTTCCTACGGGTAATTTATTCCCAGCCGATGGTTCGGAAGGGAAACCAGAAATTTATGTGATGGGTTGTCGTAATCCTTGGCGAATTTCTATCGACCAACATACTGGCTTTTTGTATTGGGGCGACGTTGGGCCCGACGCGAATAAAGATAGTTTGGGCAGAGGGTCAAGAGGGTATGATGAAGTCAATCAAGCCCAAAAAGCAGGGTTTTATGGTTGGCCTTATTTTATTGCGGACAATAAACCCTATAATCGCTATGATTTTGCAAAGAAAGTATCTTATGAACCTTATGATGTAGAACGCCCCGTTAATAAGTCTCCTAATAATACGGGAAAAGAGGTTTTACCACCTGCTACTCCTGCATTTATTTGGTATCCTTATGCTGCCTCCGAGGAATTCCCAATGGTAGGTGATGGCAGTAGAAATGCTATGGCGGGACCTGTTTTTTATCAAGAAGATTATCCTGCTAATGACAATCGTTTTCCTGATTTTTACCAAGGTAAATTATTTACTTACGATTGGATGCGAGGTTGGATAATGGCTGTAACGATGGATGAAGCGGGCAATTTCAAAAGCATGCAACGTTTTCTACCCAGCACAAAATTTAGCAATCCATCAGATCTTATTTTTGGACCGAATGGTGATATGTATTTATTGGAATATGGCACTGTTTGGTTTAGTGAAAATCCAGATGCTCGATTGGTTCATTTGACTTATGCGGCAGGAAATAGAAAACCTTTTGCATCCGTTGAAGCGGATAAAAAAGTAGGGGCAGCTCCTTTGACAGTACAATTAAATGCAGATAAATCTAAAGATTTTGATGGCGACCAATTGAGTTATGAATGGTTTATTGATGAGGCGAATACCGCTGTTTCTACCCAAAAGAATTTCACGCATACATTTGAGCAACCAGGTAAACATACCGCTAAATTGGTTATTAAAGACCCAAGTGGCGAAGAAGCGGAAGCTAATGTTGAGGTATTAGTCGGTAATGAACTACCCAAATTAAACTGGGAATTCACAGGCAATCGCTCTTTTTATTGGGATGCCCAACAGCTTGCTTATAATGTAACCGTAGCAGATGCAGAAGATGGCACTATCGGCAATGGTATCGACCCTAGTCAAGTCAATATAAGTATTGATTTCTTAGAAAGAGGCTATGACGTGAATGAAATAGCAATGGGGCATGAAGCCATGATGGAAGCTTCTGCTTTTTTATTAGGCAAACAATTAATGGACCAATCAGATTGTAATACCTGTCATCAATTAGACGTCAAATCTATTGGTCCTACTTACCAAGATATTGCTACAAAATATAAAACGGACCTCAAAGCGGAAGGCTATTTAGCACAGAAAATAATCAATGGTGGTGCGGGTGTTTGGGGAGAAGTTGCCATGGCTGCCCATCCGCAATTATCTAAAAGTGAGGCTAGTCAGATGGCGAAATATATTCTTTCTTTATCGGGTTCATCGGCTAGTTTAGCGAATAAATTAAGCCCCAAAGGCACTTATGTCTTAAACAAGCATAAAACAGGAAATACGGAAGGGAAATATATTTTAACCGCTTCTTATACGGACAAAGGTGGGCAAGCAATAGGGTCATTGACTGCTAGAGACGTTGTGGTTTTGCAAGCTCCAACCATAAATGCTGCCAATTTTCAAGATTTGGTCAAAGGGCAAAAATTCAGAATTACGCCAGAAATGTCCCAAGGTATGGTTGAAGAAGAATTTGACTTAGTCATCGGCATGAGAGGTGGTCATGTTTTGTATAAAAATATTGATTTCACAGGAGTTAAAGGCTTACAATTTTTGGTAATAAAAGCAGGAGCTTTTTTATCTGGTGGTAAATTAACCTTGCACTTAGACGATTTGGAAGCCCCTGCTTTGGCAGAAATCCCTGTAAAAATGGGCTTATTAGATGCAAGTGCAGGTACCGTTTCTGCGAATATTCCAGCTACTAAAGGCGTGCATGATTTATACGTCAAATTCTTTAATGATGGGGAAGATAAACCGATTACTGGTTTGATTACTATTTATTTTAGTGATGAAGAATTGGTTTTGGAGAAAAGTTAATTGTAATTTGCGGACTTTTTTATAATCTCCCAATGACGACCTAACTATGATTGCTCCGACAAAACTGGAACATGCGACCAAAGCTCAATTATACCGTTGGTTTAATGGATATGAAAGATACTTTACAGCTTCAAGAATTACCAACCAACTAGCACTATTAGCAGAAGATATTATAGTAACTACTCCAAGAGAAAGTATTGCTGGAAAAGCCAATTACGCTAAAAGTTTGAAGGAATATAAAGGGATGAAAATTGCCCATACCATAGAGGAAATAAAAATTACAACCAAAATAAATGGCAGAATTGAGGCGGAAATCCATTTAATTTATCATGGTGTTCAGCGAGACGGAACAGATAATTGTTTGCGATTTATTTACAAAAATGAATTGGCTCAAATTCCGAATCAATTACCTGTATTTAAAAATATTCAGTTAGCAGTAGAGGGCGCTTTTCAATCGCCTCCGTTTACCGATTCTTATCCCAGATTAAGGGCTTTGGCATTAATGCATTACTATCTTTTTTTGATAGAAAGGCTACAAGAAAATGCTGTTGATTTCCAAGAAATACTAATAGATGGATTTCAATTAAAGTTTTCTCCGACCACTATTATTAACTCTATTGAAACTTTAAATAGCTGGTTGAAAAAAGTCCGTCAAAAAGTAGCTATTACCAGCCATTACCCTAAAAATGTAAGCGTCAAAACACTTGCTTTGGATAGGTATGAATTAACCGTAGATTTTGATTGGGAAGGTTGGACTATTACTAATCAAAAAATGACCGCCCAGACTCGACACACTTGGTTAATTATAGATAAAAAGAATGACCGATTTGCTAAAATTCAAGCTATCGAAGTAGCACAACTAGTTTCTTTTTCTATGGCATAATGCAAATTGAGTGAGCTTCCAAAAGCTAAGCTTCTGGAAGCTCACTAATTTTTAAAACTGAATGCGCATAAATAAATTCACGCCAGCATCCTCTTGATCAACGGTAATTCGACTACGGTCTGCAATCCCTGCATTTTGAGCCAAGTCCATCAATTGTGCAGGGCTACGGTGATGTAAATACCAATCTAAAAATAATTCCATATAACCTTCTGTCGGATTGCCAACTGCAAAATTACCGATAATCAATTCTCCGTCAGGTTTTACGTAGTTAATCAAGCGACTCACTAGTTTAGTAAAGGTTTTATCATCAAAATAATCGAATAGTCCTGCTGACCAGATGACATCATATTTTTTCTCTGTACGAAAACGGAAGATATTCTGGTTATAAAAAGTAATATTAGGCAAATGCTTGGCATTAATTTCCGTTGCATGCAGAATAGCTTTTATGTCTGCTTCTACGCAATCGAAATGTACGTCTTTTGCCTTATTTTCTTCCATGAATTCTAATAAATCTCTACATGGACCACTAGCCACATCTAAAACCTCACATACACCTGCTGTTTGTTTTTGACGACCTGCCAATACCGACTTAAAAAAGGTTTTCCGATTTCTAACAGCGGCAGCGGCTGCATGTTGATGGTAGAATAAATCCCAATTGGTTAATTTAGGTTTTGCAGAAGTTGTTTTTAAATACATCTTATCTATTACTTCAAAATCCCCTGCATAACCATAGGGTTTTAGATAAGCATGTCCAGGAATAGAATCAATAAAGTCTTCTCCATAAATGGAAGCGACTTGCTTGCTTGCTTCTTTCCAGTCTTCTTTTGATACCTTTACTCTGTAATAATTAAGGGCATCATTTAAAGGAGCATACTCCTCTTTCGTTGGTCCTCCACAATCATAAATCAGCTGAATATAATCAACTAAGGCTTTAAGTGAAGGTGCTGTTTCTCGATAAGTGTCTAGAAACATTTTTTTGGCTGTGTTCTGTTCAACAGTTTTTGTCAATACCATGTAATCTTTGTTGAGCGTGTAAATTGATTTAGGTCTTTACTAGGGGTATAGCATTCCCTGAGGTTTGATTTTGTTTGATAAGTTTTCCCATAAATTCCATATTCAATTTCACTAAGTTTTAGAAATAGAGTTTCTTTTAGAGATAATCTCCAATTATTACAACGTGCTTACTAAGATGATTAAAAATTAAATTTTACTTAGATTCTTGATAAGCATTTGTTATCCGATTAATAAGTTTATTATATAGTGTTAAATCGTTTCCTCCTATGATAGGATACAATGAATTATTTTTTTAAAAAAAACAACTAAATATATACGAAATAAATTACTTTTTGGGATATTCTTTTGAAGTGTTAAACGATAGATTTGGTCGTTATTTTTGGTAAGTGGACCTAAATTTCAAATAAGTACCTAAGTAAAATTTAATTTTCAATTTTCAATTTTCAATTTTAAACCACCTTCGGCGGGAATTTGAGGTTGAA
>JBGCFJ010001276.1:0-3803 GCA_045106885.1 Saprospiraceae bacterium | reverse complement strand
AATTTAAAACCAACAAATTGTCGATATTTTAAAATGTCGATAATTGTTAATCTCAAATTCAAATTCAACCTCAAATTCCCGCCGAAGGTGGTTTAAAATTGAAAATTTGAAATTGAAAATTGAAAATTAAATTTTACTTAGTTACTGATAGGTCAATTGAAATTCTATTAGAAAGAAGAGCTACCAATTTTGCCCTATTCCACACAACATTGCAACAATTTATCCATTAAATCATTTTAAATAACAGGTATATTATTTTTTTAAAAACAAAAGCTCAATATGGCATTACCTGCACTATTTGATAAGTTAAGACTCCCAGCAATTGGTTCTCCTTTGTTCATTATTTCAGGCCCTGAGTTGGTGATAGCTCAATGTAAGGCTGGAATAATTGGGTCATTTCCTGCCCTAAATGCAAGACCACAAGCCCAATTAGATGAATGGATTCACCAGATTACAGAGGAATTAGCGGCGCATGATAGAGCCCATCCCGACCAACCTGCTGCACCATTTGCAGTCAATCAAATCGTTCATCGGAGTAATAAGCGATTTGAAGAAGATATGGTGACTTGTGCAAAATGGAAGGTGCCATTAATAATCACTTCGCTTGGTGCAAGAGAAGATTTAAATGTAGCGGTCCATGAATGGGGAGGGATTACTTTACATGACGTCATCAATGATAGATACGCACATAAGGCCATAGAGAAAGGGGCAGATGGACTCATTCCCGTGGCTGCGGGCGCAGGCGGACATGCAAGCACCCTTTCGCCATTTGCCTTAATACAAGAGATAAGAACTTGGTTCGATGGGCCAGTCGCTTTATCTGGCTCTATTGCTTCTGGAGCAGCTATTTTGAGTGCGCAAGCTATGGGCGCTGATTTGGCATACATCGGCAGTGCATTTATAGCAGCTAAAGAAGCCAGAGCTAGTGATGACTATAAGCAAGGCATTGTGGATGGTAAAGCGGACGATATTGTTTACTCTAATTTATTTACGGGTGTCCACGGCAACTACTTAAAAAAATCAATAGAGAAAGCGGGCTTAGACCCTAATAATTTACCAGAAAGTGACCCCAGTAAAATGAACTTTGGTTCTGGTGGTAATACCGCAGCCAAGGCATGGAAAGATATTTGGGGCTGTGGTCAAGGAATTGGGCATATTGATGAAGTGCTCTCGGCTGGTGACTTAGTGGCGAAATTCCGTAGAGAGTATGATATGGCTGCTACTAGAATGGCGGGATTAGTTGGGTAAATTAAGTTACAGATAACAGGTAGCACAGTGCTTTAACCTGTCCTGTTTAGCGACCTTTAGGTCGGTGTGTTTAAATTTTCACTTATTGTACTATTTTCTAGCACAATCAAGGTCTAAAGACCTTGTAACGGAACAGAATGAATTCTGTGCTACCAGTTTTGACTTAATTAGAGTCTGTCCGTAAAGTCGATTTTGTTCCGTTCGTAACCACCAAATTTATTTGGTAGGTTCATAAATTACTGACAGTCAATATTTTGAATCCGCCAAATAAATTTGGCGATTACGTTAGACACGCAAAGCACAAGTTTACGGACAGACTCTAATTAGGCGCTTACACAAAATTTAAAACCAACAAATTGTCGATATTTTGAAATATCGATAATTGTTAATCTCAAATTCAACTTCAACCTCAAATTCCCGCCGAAGGTGGTTTAAAATTGAAAATTGAAAATTAAATTTTACTTAGTTTCTAATCAATGAACTGTTGCACATATTTGGCAGAAAATGAATAAAGGAGTAGATGAATAAATGATTAAATGGGGGCATTGTCCGAAGATTTACTCATTTACTCCTTATGGTACTGGCTTTGCCAGCTTAGGAATAATCTAAATTTGTTCACAAAAATATTTTCCAAGTTGCTTAAAATAGACTTGTTACCCTTTGAAAATAGTTTTCTGAAATTTAAAGGGTAACAAGTCTAATGAGCAATTATGGTTTCTTTTTTCGATTAGGTAATATAGTTGTATACCTCGTGCTAAATCAGTTAATGTATTCAAGAGCGTCAGATTAAAAACTGATAATTATCCGTTGGGATATACTTCTTTATTACCCCCCCAACGGATTAGACTTCCCAACGGATTTAAATATTGACTTATCATTTTTTATAGTATTAATTTTGGTTCTTTGACAATTTTTTCATTTGTAGGGTTTAGATTGAATTAAGACTTACAAAGTTTTACAACTTGGGAAGTCTAATTAAGACTTTCTAAGTTTTGAAAACTTCGCAAGTCCTAAGACTCATTATTACTGTTTTGCAAAAATTGTCAAAGAACCTTAATTTTTTAGTTGATGCGCTATCAATCCACATTACTTAGTAACATGCTGAAAATTTATCAACCCAAACTTCTCGTTTTAGCTGCCGAAAGCGACTTTTGAAAAAAGGCTATGGTTTTAAATTCTAGAAATGTCACTTCTAGCAGCTAAATGAAATACCCATATTAATTTAAGTCCATACCAGATTTACTTTCTAAAGACGAAAGCCAATTAGATAGTTGTACATTTACTTCATTTCTATCATAAGTGTAGTCCAACTGCCCAGAAGATTCAATAATAGCACGCGCCTTAGCATGAGTAACACTTTTTGCTGGGATTTCAATTGGAGAGCAAGCAGCATCACCAAAATCATGATGTGTAGTGCCATAAAAGTAAATTTTTAAGCTCGTCGTAGAGAATTCTTTTTTAACCCCATTAAATTTATCAGAAGTATTTAAACTACTTGTTGCTAATTGCAGAGATTTTGCTACTTCTTCTGGAGAAATATCCGCTACAAAAGTACTCTGACTAATTAGTTCTGCTATTCCACTATCCGTAATTGCAGAAGCATTCATTGTTAATAAAGTATTTTCTACATTATTAAAAGTGCTCAATTCTGCATCCTTGTTAATAAAGAACCCTTTAATTGTATTCGTTTCATTATCTAATTTAATAGATGCAAAAAGTAATTCTACTTGGTGTTCAGATAAATAGCGTTCATAGCTTTTATTGGAGGTACTAACTTGTGCTTTTTCACAACTAAAAAGAATAAAAACAAAAACAGGAAGCAGTAAAAGATTAATAGCTTTTTTCATAACATTTTTTTAAGAAAATTAAAAATAATAAATAAATACCTGAACAGAAATATTTGATACTTTTTGAGGGTCATGAGTTAATGAGCATAGTATCCAGTCTAAAATTCTTTGTTTGCTCATTTATCTTATGAACTCATCGCCCTCTTTCTAAAGTGTCATTTAAATTAGTATAAGTACTTACTTATGAGACTTAGTACAAAATAATTGTTTATGGTTGCACGAAATAATTAATTTAATATTAAAAATTTCACACTACCAAATATTAACCTACATTCCATACTTGATTGATTGATATATATATATGAAGGCTATCCATCTATCGTTGTAAGTATCTGACTATGAATCAGTTGTAATTGTCTAGTGGTCGAATTTTTGCGTCTGACCTGATACCCGACACCTGCAACCTGAGACCTATAGCCATGATTGCAATTTATGATTAATCGCAAATCGAAATCAATTTATGGTACTGGCTTTGCCAGCTTAGGAATAGCTAATCCAAAAAAAATCAAGTAAGGTGGGTAGTTTTGTCACTACACAAAGTAAAATGAAATCTTTTGCGATGAATCCGGTGGGCAGAACGAGCAATAATAGATTCTACAAACTGGTAGGTCGCAACAATCGAGTAGGAGAAAAGAGCGACGCTATTGTCGGTCTTTTCGTCCTCTCACACCACCGAGCGTACTCTCGTACTCGGCGGTTTCTTTAAAT
>JBGCFJ010001275.1:0-3221 GCA_045106885.1 Saprospiraceae bacterium | reverse complement strand
TCGACAAAATTGAAGAACTGGAAATTAATTAATGTATAGATTTACTATTTTTTTATTATTTATAGGGAGTTTTACCACTCAAGGCCAAGAGTATCAGATGGATGCTAGTCTATCGACTGTAAATGACTGTAATGGTTTTTTTACAGATAGTGGAGGTAGTTCAGGCAATTATCAAAATAATGAGAACCTTTCTACCATTATCTGTAAAGACCCCTTGGAAGGTACGCATATTAAATTAACTTTCGCCGATATTGACTTAGCTCCTGGAGATAAATTATGTTTCTACGATGGCTTAAGTACTGCTTCGGATTCCATTATTTGTATCGAATATTTTTTTAATGGCTTTCCGATTATTGTACAAGCAACGGCTGCCAATCCTACAGGCTGCCTTTTAGTTACCTTTAAAAGTAATGATAATGGAGAGGTCCGCAGCGGCTGGCAAGCTGGCATTGATTGTATCCCTTCTTGTCAAGCTATTCAAGCTACTATAGAAAGTACTAACCCACAAGCAATTCCTTTAGAACGTGGATTCATTGATATTTGCGAAGGAGAACGTGTTTTTTTAAATGGAAATGCTAACTACCCACAGAATAATCTAGTTTATGAACATAATAATACAACTAGCACTTTTGAATGGGATTTCGGGGATGGAACTTTTGCCGTTGGCAATAATGTAAGTCATGTTTACAGACAAGCTGGTGGTTATCAAGTTAGTTTAAAAGTAACCGACCAATTTGGTTGTACGAATGGAAATTTTGCCTTTCAAAGAGTTAGAGTTGCCACCAAACCCGAATTTAAAATTGGTGCAATTCCTACAGAAGTATGTATAGGAGATTCTATTTTATTGAGTGGAGGAATTGGAGAGAATAGTAATGCGAGTACGATTGCCGTCTGTAACCAAGAAGGCAGTTTTCTTTTCAATGGTGCTCGGTCTGACTCTTTAGCTTTGCCTGATGGAAATGGTGCTTCTTATAAAACAAGTATTCGTTTTACCGATTTTGCAGCAGGTCAAGTCTTAACCGATATTAATGATTTGCAATCCCTTTGTCTTAACATGGAACATTCCTGGTTGCATGATATGGAAATTAGTATTACCTGCCCTAGTGGTAATACCGTTCTCTTACAAAGTCAAGAAGTTATTAATAAAGAAGTTTACTTAGGTATTCCTATTGATAATGATGGCATTACTCCTCAATCAGGACGTGGTTTAGACTATTGCTGGTCACCAACCTCTAAAAATGGAACATTAACTGAATTTGCTAATAATGATGATGATTCTAGCCCAAATGAAACCTACCATTTGCCAGCAGGAGACTTTAATTCCTTTGAAGATTTGGAAGCACTTTTAGGCTGTCCTCTAAATGGTGATTGGATTATCACCGTCACTGATTTATGGGAACAAGATAATGGGTGGATTTTTTCTTGGAGTATTGATATTAATCCAGATTTATATCCAGATTTAGCAACTTTTGAACCTCAAATCACTAATTACCAATGGCAAAACAGCCCAGATTTCACTAGTGTTACTTCTGAATTAGTCGTTGCCCAACCTACAAGTGCAGGAGATGTCAATTATATTTTTGAGGCGACAGACGATTTTGGTTGCAGCCATGATACATCCATCCAAATAACAGTACTTCCCAATAATCATCCTGATTGTTTGAATTGTGAAGACCACTTATTACAACAAAAACAAGTGGTTATTTGTCCAGAAACAAGCCTTAATTTAGAAGCATTTATAGATCCTTATGCTTTGGGTGTAATAGATTTTAGGTCTTTTCCAGAATACGAATTTTCTAAGACCACTCATCCACCACAAAATCCCTACGAAGCGCCTATTCAAGTAAGTAATGTTCCTGGAGGAGAGATAAAACCTGATGGCAGTAATCTAATTGCAGTCTGTCTAAACTTAACCTCAGAATTTAATTCTGATTTATCAATTACTTTAATCTCTCCAAATGGCGTACATTTAAATTTATCTTCAGAAAATGGTGGAAGAAATGATGGTTATTTAAATACCTGTTTTACGCTAAGTGCCAATCGGTCTATTACACAGACAACCGATGCGCCTTTCACAGGTAATTATCAACCCGAAGAACCTTTTAGTAATTTAGCGGGCACAGATATTAATGGGCTGTGGAAACTACAATTATCCGATGATGCGGGTAGTTCGGTAACTGATGTTAATGTTTTAAAAAATTGGTCGTTAACATTTCTCTCTCCCTCAGGTGCTACTTTTAATTGGACGCCTACTGAGACTTTATCTTGTTCAGATTGTACAAATCCTACAGCATCACCTACGGTTTCTACTAATTATGTTTTAGAAAAAAACTTTGAAGGTTGCCAAGTTTTTGACACGCTAAAAGTCACTATTTTAGGAGAAGACCGACCAACAAACATTAAAGAAGTAAGTTTAAGAGCCGGTAATCTTTTAGTAAATTGGGATACGCTTCCGAATGTAAATGCCTTCGAAGTCAGCATCAATAGTGTTGATTGGTTGCCAGCTAATAATGGATTGACTAGCCATATTTTTAGTGAATTAACACAAAGTGAAACCTTTAATGTTTATGTTAGAGGGGTTTATGATGGTTTTCCATGTGCGAGTAAATTTCTTAGTAGAGCTGTTCGTTATCGTTTTTGTGATTTAGTGGCTGATTTAGGTAGTCAAAATTTAGTCACCAGTTGTTCGGGTGCCAATGATGCTTTTGCTGTGATTGTTGCCAATGGTGGTTCTGGAGGTTATACTTTCACACTCAATGATTCTTTAACTCAATTCAATAATAGGTTTGACAATTTGACAAGCGGAGCTTATCAGGTTTTAATAACAGATAATCAATCTTGTGCAGATACCCTCAATTTTACGGTAACTGCTCCACCTCCACTTAGTTTAAGTTTTGACAAAGTAGATTTAGGTTGTTTTGGAGATAATAATGGTTCAGTTACCGTTTTCCCATCTGGTGGTGTAGGTGATTATGAAGTGATTCAATGGTCTAATACTGGTAGCAAAAACACCGCTCTTTCTAATTTATCCGCAGGAACATACTGGGTAGAAATGGCAGATGCGAATAATTGCCCCATCATAGACACTTTTGAAATGATAGAGCCAACTCAGTTAAAAGCATTGGCAACTGCCACGCCAATTACTTGTTTTGGTGCTGCGGATGGTGGTGTCAGTGTAAAGGTCACAGATGGTACGCCGCCTTATAATTTTGATTGGAATA
>JBGCFJ010001274.1:0-3134 GCA_045106885.1 Saprospiraceae bacterium | reverse complement strand
AATAAGCTGAATACCAGCCTTTTTCTAAAAATATAGTAAGAGATATTGTTTTCTTAAATCGCCAAAATTGATACTTTATTAATTGATAATCAATAAGTTAAAGCGTGAATTTTATTAGGGAAATTATGGGATTGCTCCCCTGGTTGATTAGTTTATTGACAACTTCCTTTCTTTTTGCGCAAGCAACTCCTCAGTTAATCGGGGTTGGTCAGGCATCTGATATAAGGGTTACGACGAGTAATACACAAACTGGTACGGCTGGCGAAAATACCTTAGCAAATGAAGGATTTATGCCGAATAATAACGCAGCTTCTCGATTTTTACAACAGGCTTCTTTTGGACCGAATTATGAGGAAATAATGGCTTTGAGTGGTACAGGACTAGAAAATTGGTTGGAACAACAATTTGCTATTCCAAGAGGATTTAATTGTGCTGAAAAGGTACGATTGATTAATATCATAAAGAATGCAGGTTTAGGTACACCAGATCAAGGTGCTTTTCATTGGTTTTGGGATTACGCTTATTGGGAATATTCTATGAAAAATACCGATGTTTTGCGGCAAAGAGTAGCTTTGGCTTTATCGGAGATTCTAGTTATTTCTCAGAATTCAGGTTTTGGGTCAACTCCTCATCCTTTTGCCCATTATTATGATATGCTTTTGGATAATGCTTTTGGAAATTATCTCGATATTTTAAAAGCAGTTACTCGTCAACCTTCTATGGGGCAATACTTAACGTATATGAATAACCCTAAACAAGATACCATTTATGAAGTGAATTATGAAGTTTGGCCATTCGATACCTTAAGCTCACAGGTGATTTTTCCAGATGAGAATTATGCCAGAGAAATTATGCAATTGTTTACAATTGGCTTATGCGAACTTAATATAGATGGTACTTGTAAAAAAGATGCCAATGGAGTGGATATACCAACTTATGACAATGCAGATATAGCCGAATTTTCTAAAATTTTCACAGGGTATACTTGGGCGACTCAGTTTGATTGGTGTCCCAATGGATTTGGTTGTATTAGTGCTGATTTATTCATGGATTATGAAAGAGATATGGTTATGAATGATCTCTTTCATGAACCAGGGCCTAAAACGCTGCTAAATGATTATGTAGTGCAACCAAGAAATCCAGTAGATGGAGAGGCCGATGTCAACGAAGCTTTAGCGCATCTGTTTAATCATCCCAATGTCGGTCCATTTATTGGCAAATTATTAATCCAACGACTGGTGACTTCTAATCCTAGCCCAGCTTATGTAGAGCGAGTCGCCAAAGCTTTTAATGGAGAAAGCCATTATAGTATGCAACGGGGAGATATGCAAGCGGTCATTAAAGCAATTTTGTTAGATGATGAAGCTCGAAATTGTCAATCTCAAAATGACCCTAATTTTGGCATGCTGCGAGAGCCTTTTGTTCGTTATTTGCAATTGGTACATAGTTTTGATTTGAGTACTGCAAGTGGGAATCATAGAAATACGATGGTAACAATTGTTGACCAATTTGGACAAAAGATTTTTAACTCTCCTAGTGTTTTTAATTTCTTTCAACAAGATTATCAACCTATTGGCCCTGTAGAAGAAGCAGGATTATATGCTCCTGAATTTCAAATCACCAACTCTCAAACTATTGCAGGGTATATGAATGCACTCAATAATTGGCTCTTTCATGGTAATATTGTTGATGATTGGGGATGGGCTTATGCAGGCTCTATAGACCCTATAAATGACCGAGCTACTTTAGATTTTTCCACTGAAGTGACACTGGTAGATAATGATAAGTTACCTGAATTATTAAACCGTTTGGATTTAATTTTAACACACGGACAATTATCTCAACATTCAAAAGAATTAATGATATCCGTCATAAAAGAGATGCCTACGGTAGGATATAATGCAGCAAACACCGAAATGCTACGGCTAAATCGAGTGCAAATGGCCGTTTATTTAATTATGGCAAGCCCAGAATATTTGATTAATAGATAAATCAGTTGCCAGTTGTCGGTTACTAGCTGCCAGTTAGCGAAAAATATGCTAGACAGGTAATGGATAACCGACAACTGGCAACCAGCAACTGAAAAACATGAGTCGAAAAAGAACAATTTCTCGAAGACAATTTTTAGGTCAAGCCAGTTGTGCCGCTATTGGTTCTACTGCTTTTTTATCAACCGCTTTGAATTTAGGCATGATAAATACCGCAGCAGCTAGGCCCCATATTCTTTCTAATGGCAATGATTATAAAGCCATGGTCTGTATTTTATTGGCTGGTGGAGCCGATTCTTTTAATATGCTAGTGCCAACGAGTGCTGCTGATTATGCGGAATATGCGGCTGTTAGAGGCAATTTAGCGTTGCCTTATAATACAGGTACACCTCCTCAAAACCAAATCTTAGACCTGAATGGAACGGATGCCTTAGGTAAAACCTATGGCGTTCACCAAGGAATGGGGGCAGTGAAGGACTTATATAATGCGGGGAACTTAGCGTTTATTGGCAATATTGGTACTTTGATAGAACCTATAGGAGACGCAGATGGTCTTTATACAGGTGGAAAGCAGCTTCCTTTAGGCTTATATTCTCATGCTGACCAAATTATGCAATGGCAGACTTCTGTTCCACAGAGTCGAACGGCTGTAGGTGTTGGAGGGCGTATGGCGGATATGCTGAAAGATATGGGAGGTATTGATGCGGTTTCTATGAATATTTCTTTAGATGGCAAAAACCGCTTTCAAGCGGGAAATATGGTGAATGAATTTTCGATTCCCAATACTGCTACAGTGGATAATCTCGGTTTTGAAGCACCGCCATCTTGGTGGCCTAGCCAAGGTTATTTAGCACAGACAAGAAATCAGGCAGTCAATAATTTAGTGGAAGATGTTTATTCGAATATTTTTCAAAAAACGTATGGTTCTTTGACTCGGCAAACAGTGGAGAGTATCGAAGTGTTTAAATCTGCACTCGCCAGAAAAACGGATATTCCCGTTCCATTTAGTGACAATAGATTATCGCAAGATTTGCGGATGATGGCAGACATCATTAGTGTTAATAAACATTTAGGGAATCAACGACAAATTTTCTTCACCACTTTTGGTGGTTGGGACCATCACGATGAAGTCTTGGATAATCAGAA
>JBGCFJ010001273.1:0-5161 GCA_045106885.1 Saprospiraceae bacterium | reverse complement strand
ACGAGTATTACTTTAGCGGATGAATTAACAGGAGAAGATACAGGCGGTACATGGACAGCAGGTGGTTCAAATCCAAGTGGCGGTACATTTGCAGCAGGAGCAGGAACTTTTGACCCAACGGGAGCGAGTTTAGGCACCTATACGTTTACTTATGCTTTTGCGGCAAGCACATCTTGTGTAGCGGATAATGCGGTAGTTACGATAGAAGTGCAGAATCAACCAGAAGCAGGCAATCAAGCAAGTGCATTAACAATATGTGAGAGTAGCACCACGAGTATTACTTTAGCAGATGAATTAACAGGAGAAGATACAGGCGGCACATGGACAGCAGGTGGTTCAAACCCAAGTGGCGGCACATTTGTAGCAGGAGCAGGAACTTTTGACCCAACGGGAGCGAGTGTAGGCACCTATACGTTTACTTATGCTTTTGCGGCAAGCACATCTTGTGTAGCGGATAATGCGGTAATTACGATAGAGGTTGAGAATCTACCAACAACTACCCTAGCCATAACCCCAGACATTACCATCTGTAACGGAGGCACAGCAAGGATTATAGTAAGTAATACAGAACTAGGCGTTAAATATAAACTAAGAATAGGTGCAGTAGACGCAGGGTCGTCAGGCGTACCAGGTAATGGAGGAGACCTTACTTTTGTAATTTCTCCAACAACTACAACGACCTATAATATTTATGCAACAGATACCACAACCACTTCTATGTGTGCGGTACAATTGACGAATGAAGCTATTGTAAATGTTGCGAATTGTGATCTCGGTGACTTACCTGACGCAACAGCAGATACGTTGCAAGGAAATTATCAGACAGACTTAGCCAATGGTGGACCAGTACATTATATCAGACAAGATTTGAAACTAGGACTTCTAGTAGATAGTGAAATAGATGGTCAAGGAACAGGAGCTGCCAATGGTGATGATACCGACGTAGAAGGAGATGATGAAGATGGTTTAACTTTCTTTTCAAGCTTGAACATTGTTCCTGGAGGAATTATTCGATTACCCATTTCGATTATTAATGGAACTGGACAAGTCGCCCAATTAGAAGGATGGATAGATTGGAATGCAGATGGTAGATTTAGTGGGACAGATGAAATGGTTACCAATACAAATGATAGTGCCTTTCCTGGATATGTAACAATTAATGTACCTGAAAATGTAGCTAATATGACAGATATTGGTGTACGTTTTCGATTGAGTTTGGAGGATAATATGACACCTTACGGAGTAGCTACTTCTGGAGAAGTGGAAGATTATTTAATTCAAATCGACTGTGCAACAGGAATTTGTTTACCGATAAGTGGTACTGTAATCAGAGGGACAAAAGATTAATTTTTTAACAACTATTCTCGGTTTAGAATAATCTTTTGAAAACAAAGCATAAATCAGAATATAGTCAAATATTATTTTAAACCGAGAATTCATCCGTTGGAAATTATTTTACCAACGGATGAATTAACTATAGTTGTTAAAAACTCTCAATAATCTGTAAGAAATCAGCTGCTTTTAGAGAAGCTCCACCAACCAATCCACCATCTACATCTGGCTGACCAAATAATTCTTTAGCATTAGCTGGTTTAACACTACCTCCATATAAAATAGTCGTTTCATCTGCTACCGAAGCACTATATCTATCTGCAATTAAACTTCGAATTGCTTTGTGCATATCTTGCGCTTGTGCTGGAGACGCAGTTACTCCTGTTCCAATTGCCCAAATAGGTTCGTAAGCAATAACTATCTTACGAAAGTCTTTGGTTTTTAAATGGAATAAACTATCAGTCAATTGTTTCTTTACATGTGCAACGTGCGTGTCTGCCTCTCGAATTTCCAATGGTTCTCCACAACAGAAAATCGGAATTAATCGCTTTCCTAAAACGGTATTTACTTTTGCTGCTAATAATTCATGGCTTTCATTAAAATATGCTCGACGTTCGGAGTGTCCTAAAATAACATATTTTGCGCCAACAGATTTAATCATACTAACAGAGATTTCCCCTGTATAAGCACCACTTTCTGCTTGATGACAATTTTGTGCCGCTACTTCTAAATTAGCTACTTTTTTAACAATACCGCTAACTGCTTTTAAATGCGTTGCTGGTACCCCTAAAATCGCTAAATTTTCAGAATTAGTCATTCCGTCCGCAATAGCCTTAGCTAAATCACGACCTTCCTTATAATCCTTATTCATTTTCCAATTACCTGCTGCTATTTGTTGCCTTTTCATATATTCGTGTTAATGGTTAAATATTTATAGTTACTCGTTCACCTAAAAACTTAGGTTGCTTATTTAAAATGATAATATCTAAGATGGCTTTGCATCGAGCCAAATACTCTCTTAATCTAATTTTAATTCCAAGTCTAAAACTAACGTCTTTTGAATTATACCCAACCGCTGTTACACCTCTCTGGTTGGCTATAAAAAGGGCTCGTTGGTTATGGAACTTTTGGGAAATAATGGTAATGTTTTTCTGTCCAAAAACGGCCTTACTTCGAACGACCGAATCCAAGGTTCTAAACCCTGCATAATCTAAAGTAATAGCTGATTCTGGTACCCCTTTCTCCATAAGTGCCGCTTGCATTGCTTTTGGTTCATTATAGGATTTTAAACTATTATCTCCACTGACCAATAAATGCTTCACTTTACCTGCATGATATAATTGAGCTGCTGCTTCTATTCTATGATAAAAATAAGGATTTTGATAACCACTATTTAAATATTTGGCAGTTCCTAAAACTAATCCCACTTCATTAAATGGTATCTTTTCAAGCTTAGCAAAAATCTGTTTTTGGGTACTAGATTCTACCCAGAAATTACAAATCCAAATAAAAAATAGTAATAATAAAAAACTGATACAGCTTATCATTAACCATTTTTTTATGTTTAAAAACATCTTAATTATTTGTATTTTCAGAGGGTTGGTTCAAAAGAGTTGCAAGGTAGGGCTATTTTTAATTTTGGTGGGGATGGCTCGTAGTTAATTTTTAAGTAAAAAACAAAAACCTTTTGTGTTATCGACTTTCTTAGAAATTGGTCGAAACGCAAAAGGTCTTTGAAATAACGTTATTTTTTAAATACGATTATTGTGCAGGTGCATTAGCTGTAGCTTCTAAGTTTAAGACTAAAGCAATATCATTACTAATGATTTTATCTTTCGCTAAACCAGCAATAGAACTAGAACCATATTTAATGCCCCATTGAGTTCTATCAATCACAAAAGAAGGACTAATTGCCGTTAACTTATTGGCTACCACAGCTACATTTACAGGGATAGAAACGCTTTTAGTGATACCTTTAATAGTTAAGTTTCCAGTAATAGTATGTGTAGCCGCTCCTGTTGATGGCTTTGAACCTGTAATTAAGAAAGTTGCTCTTGGATGAGCTTCGACATCAAAGAAATCAGCATTTTTCAAATGCCCTTCCAATTTTTCTTTACCCTTTCCAGCTTCCATATCTGTATTGGTGATAGATTTCATATCAACCACAAACTGGCCACTCAAAATATTATCTCCTTTAGCTTGAATATCTCCTAAAACGACACTAATAGTTCCTGCGTGAGAACTTCCAGTTAGCTTAGAACCCGTCCAATTTAATGTGCCTTTATTTAGATTATAGTTAGCAATTTCAGTAGTTGCACTAGCTGTAGGTGTGGTTGCAGTCGTTGTAGGTGCAGGTGCTGCTTTTGCATCTGTAGCTTCTACTTTTTCACCTTCTGGACCTCCACAAGCAACTAATAGAAATAAAAAGAAAAATGATACTAAATTAATAGTAGCTTTCATTGTTTGATTATTTAATGATGATATAATAAGAAATGGAATAAAAATTATTTATATTTCATTCCTAAAAGTGAATACGATATGTAAAAGTAAAGGGTTTGATAATTATAGGAAGGCAAAGAAAGTTTTTTTGGTGTGAACTAGCAACAAATAGTCGCTTAACAAGCTTATTGCCTATTTAAAGCATTTAAAAAGCCAATTGTTGCATCGAGGTTAGGTAGTACTTTACAGTTATCTTCAGATTGTACATTTTGACTCATGACTTGATAACCAGATAATAAAACAGTTGATTTTGGAAAAGTACTTTTCAAGGTAGCTACATAATCTTTTATATGTGGCTTGGTAAAAGTTTCTGAAATAATGGCATAAATAAATTCAGGTTGATGTATTTGATAAGCGTCCTTTAAATCAGTCAAAGAAATATAATTACCAATATAAATCACTTTGAACTTCCGTGATTTTAAAAGATAGTGCATAAACAAGAGACTCAACTCTTGGCTTTCTCCTTCTGGCAAATAAATCAGAAATTTAGGGACATCTTTTCCTTGCGCAATGGGCTCATTATTAATAGCAGAAATAATTTTCTGACGAATTAAATAACTCATAAAATTTTCCTGTACTGGATTAATAGACCCAGTCAACCATAATAAACCCAACTTATCTAAGAAAGGATAAATCACTTCAATCATTGTCCGCTCAAAACCTAATTGTTGAATATTGGTGGAAATAATGCGGTCAAATTTGTACTCATCCATTTCTATCATGGATAAAGTGAGTGCGTCTAACTGCACATCATTCTCAAAATTAACCTCCGATATAGCGGCTACTTTTTCTAAAATCTCTTCAGCTCGCATTTTTGCGATTTTAGAAATTTTAATCCCATTCTTATTCAGCAAGGCAATATTCAATAAAAGTTTTAAATTATCGTCTGTATAAAAACGAATATTGGTTTGTGTGCGTCCAGGTTGAATAATACCATAGCGTTGCTCCCAAATACGAATAGTATGAGCCTTAATACCTGAGAGCTTTTCTAAGTCTTTAATAGAATAGACCGCCACTTTATTATCTTTATATTGAAATGAATTTATTAGATTTAGCGCTAATTAGGGTTTAAACATAGTTTCATTCATATTGTTTAAATAATTTGTAAAAAGATTAAACAAAATTAATAACACACCAATTTTCTATCAATATTTATTGTTAAATAAATTTGGCTACTCGTCTAAGGAATGGTGTAGAAATAGATTTACAAATTTAGGGTAGGTTATTTTGCTTCTAGTTTTGGCTTTAAAAACAGGAGTTATGTTGATATAATGACTGTTTTTAAAGTTAAAAATAGCAGCAAAAGAAACAGCATAAATTGTAAGTTTAT
>JBGCFJ010001272.1:0-5797 GCA_045106885.1 Saprospiraceae bacterium | reverse complement strand
GTTGTAAATTACTTTTTATAAAAAGAAGAATATTCTTAAATTTGTAGTAGCTATAAAAAATTTAATCAATTGATTATCAGTCATTAAATATCAAATTGACGTAATTTTCAACTCCTGTAATTATGTCAGTTTTTTACTAATTTTACAACTTCTGGCGAGTAGCCAGTTTTTGAAGTTAATTGTTGTACGACTTATTATGACGATTTTAATGATTGCAAATCTTGGGCAAAACTTAAATAGACGAACCATATAACCTCTACTAAGTCTATTTTTTGAATTGCTCCAATCCTTATGCAATCAAGAAAATTTTAGTAACGAATCTTTTAGTTGGGCAAAACTATGAAGATGCAAAAAGATTTTTAAATGATTAAGAAAAGACTATTTTTTCTAGTGACTACAATGGTTATTATACTAACTAATTTGATAGGTCAACAGGAAAAAGTACTTATTCAAATTCAAACAGATTTTCATCCAGAAGAAATTGGTTTTATTGTATTGAACCAAGCTGGAGATACTTTATTAAGTGACAATGGGGTAATTACGGTGGAAGATACTTTGTATGAGTGGACTACTGATGTCGATGTGAAGGAATGTATCTATTTTGAAATAACGGATAGTGGTAATAATGGATTCGACTCTGCAAAAGGCTACTACATTTTTTATAGAGCCTCTAGGGCTATAGGTCTTTCCAACGAATTTTATACAGATAAACAATTCCATTATTCGGGAAACTGTGGCTTTGGTCAGACTTGTGAGACAGCAGCTCCTGTTACCTTCTCCACAATGTATGGCCCATCTGATAAAAGATATTGGTATCAATACACGGCTGAGAGAGATAAAACCGTCAGCATCTCTACTTGCAATAATGGCTACATTGCTGATACCGTATTATTTGAATATTCTTTTTTAGACACTCGTATTTGGGTTTATGATGACTGTCCTTCCAGATTATTTGATGGCCCAGAGGGTGCTTTGACGTTTAATGAAAACAATACTTTTTGCGCTCCAGCCGCAGGGATTAATTATATCAAGATGAAGGCAGGACAAACTTACTATATCCGTTTAGAGCATAATGATACTACATGGGACGATTTCATAATCTTCGACATCTTTGAAATTCCTGTGGTTGAAGGATGCACTGACACAAATAGTTGCAATTACAATCCTTTTGCCAATGAAGATGATGGAAGCTGTTTTTATGCTGACGACTGTTTACCCGATTTAACGATTGGGGAAGAAACGTTTCTAAGCTCCTTAGAATTGGGCAAAATTACCGTTGAAGATGAATGCCTCATTCAAGAGCAATGTGTTACAGGCTTTGGTGAAAGAGATATTATTAGGTTTTCTACAGAAATTAAAAATATAGGAACAGCAGATTACATACTGGGCAATCCCGAATCCGATAATAGTGGACTCTTTTCTGAAGAAAATTGCCATGAACATTGGCATCAATTGGGGTATGCTGAATATCAATTATATAGTGGAGAAGGCCAGCCTGAGCCTATTGGGTTCAAAAGTGGCTTTTGCGTTCTGGATATTAACTGCGATGATGCTATTGAGCCCAAATATACTTGTGACAATATGGGCATTTCTGCTGGGTGTTATGATATCTATGATGCAAATATTGATTGTCAATGGATTGATGTCACGGATGTTCCAGACGGAGATTATACCATGGTGGCTAGAGTCAATTGGGCTAGACTACCAGATTTAAGAGGAAAACGAGAAATCACCTATGATAATAATATGGTACAGGTTTGTGTGAACCTAGACCGTAGTTCTGGAAGTCTTGAAATGACTATACTAGACAATTGTGCGACTTATAGTGATTGCTTTGGCGTAGAAAATGGCACGGCAGTAGTCGATTGTGAAGGTAACTGTGGGGGGGCGGCAGAGTTTGGCGACGTCAATCAGGATACTAGGGTTAATCAAGAGGACATAGCCTTTTATTTAGACGGTATCAAAACCAATGATATTACCCCAACATTTTGTACAGATCTAAGTGGAGATGCTCGGATAACAGTCTATGACGCTGCGCTATTGCAGCAATGTTCCGTCAATAATGATGAATTAGGCGTCAATCATGCTCATTGTAATTTTCCTAGAAGCATTTTGAATGAACAACAAAAAGCGATTTTTTCAATTGAAGAGCTGAATGAGACAGCTGGTTATTTTGACTTAACTTATAAAAGTCCAGATACTGAATTGAGAGGCTTTCAAATCAAATTTGAGGGAATTACCAAAATAACTAGGATTGAAAATTTGACGGACGTGAATTTCTCGGTCAATTATACGACAGACGAACAAATCTTCGCTTTGCTTGATCGTAATTCTTTCTTAACCAATGCCAGTGTATCCCAAGAATTGCTGCGTGTTTATTTTGAAAAATCAAGTGATCTGCGCCCCAAACTTCAAGACATTCTAGAAGTAATTAATCTGGATTACCAACTAATTGCTAGCGAAATAGAAGACACGCCTCAAACAGAAATGACACCTTGCGAAAGCTTGCAAGTGAGCGCAAACAATCAAAGTATTGAATTGGCAAACATTAGCTTAATTAATACCAAAATTCGCTATGCTGGACCTTCTACTAACTGGCAAGATGAAACCCTATGTAATGGAGATTGTAATACCCTAGAAAGTATCGATTCCCTACAAGCAGGTAACTATGTAATAAAAGTTGAGTTGTTCAATCCCTATTGCTATGTAGAATATACGATAGATATTGTTGAAGCGGCTAATTGTGGCCAAGTGAATTTAGTTGGAGGAAACGGTCAGTTTGAGTTATCTAATTTACCAACAGATGCAAAGGTTGAGTTTATTGGTTCCGCTACTAATTGGCAAAATCAAATTGTTTGTGACGGAAATTGCCCAGCAAATGAAATTGTTAGCATAGCTAAGGCTGGTGTTTATCAGGTTAAAATTCAAACTTTTAACCCTTACTGTTACAGCGAAAAAAATGTAACCGTTACTGATAGTCCTAATACACCCGATGGTGAAGGTTCAGGAGATGATTATTGCGATAACTTAGCGATTCGCAGGACTCAAGATACTTTGTATGTGGGCAACCTAACGGCTCCTATCAATATCTTAAAAATTTATGATGACAATTGGCAACTTATCTACGAATGCAACCAAGAAAGTTGCCTCGAAAATTTATCTATTCCAGTCTCTTCCGATGCAAATTACCATTTAGAATTTCAAGCCTTTACTTCGGATTGGCAAATGTTATGTACTAAATTTTTTACAGTAGGTATAAACAGCAGCGTTACCTCTCGAAGTGCTGCTCAATTACAACTTAGTTCTTTTCTTAAAATGCAGGAAGTTGTGTTAGAATGGGTTAGTAATAGTAATTGGAGAACAGATTATTTTGAGATTCAACAAGGTCAAGATGAGGAAAGATTCAAGCTAGCAAAAAAAGTTAGTCCGAAGGGGCTAGAAGATGCCCTTATTTATTATCGCCAAGCAGCCATTCGCCCTGAATTAGGTAGCAACTATTATCGAATAAAGGAAGTCTACAAAGATGGAACTTTCAACTACTCGAATATTCAAACAGTAGAGACTGCTTATGACCCCAGCGCTATTGCTATTGCCCCAAATCCTGTTAGCAATACCCTATATCTAAATCTTAGTCCTTTACAAGATAAATCTGTCCGTATTAACATCGTCAATCACTTGGGACAATCAGTAAAGATTTATGAAGTCAATGTCTTGACCGACCACCATCTGGCAATGGATTTGAGCGAAGTACCTAATGGCTTTTACTTAGTTAATATAAAAGCGAAAGGGCATGCTATGTTTAGCCAAAAACTAGTGGTAGAGCGGAGTTAAGGCACTACATCAAATAATTAACTAAACAATAAAATTTATATATCTTTTTCTAAAACAAAAACAATTTACAAACATGAAGAAAAGTTACTATTTGAATGCTTCAAAATCTAATGAAGGATTTTCGATGTATGGTGTTAGGGAAAAAAATTCCTATAACCATTTCCAAAGGTGGCTAAGCCTATGCGCCTTTTTATTTGTTTTCATTTCCTTTTCTACCAGTCTTTCTGCCCAGTCGTCCTTAGATACGGATGGTGATGGGATACCTAATAGTATTGACGTAGATGATGATAATGACGGTATTTTGGATGCAATAGAAGCGTGCCCAGCAGGCGTTGGACTTGGACTTGGAATTGACACAGGTGGCACAGGGGGGACGGGTACTGGTGGGGTTAATGCTTGTGGCAATTTACCTCGACATATTGTCATCATTGTTGACCAAGGTTCTGCTGCGAAAAGTAAATCGATAAATACTGCAGCCGCCAGCCTTGTTTACTCCCAAATTGGTAGTGGAAATACAGTTAGTTTGATTGGTACGGATAATGGTCGCATCGATAGAACGAACGAGCACGTAATAGGGGTAGAATTTCCTCGAGGTGGTACAGCTAATACGGCTGCTTTCGACCAATGGTTTGCAGCTTCTGCGAGTCGTACTACGAGTGGTATGGGTTTCTGGACTACAGGTTTCAATTATGCATCGGAACTAGACTTAAAAGAATGTGATGAAGTAATTGTACTAGCAGTAGGTGATTTAGCGTATGGAAAAAGAACCTCCTATAATACTAAATTGACAATAGATTATCGTTCAATCTTGTCTAAATGGAGAAATGATGGGGTACATCTATTTGCGCTTGGTGTTGATGGTGCAACGTACTTGAATTATCCTAAAGGCAGTTTTGCTACTCGAAGATTTGTATCTGCTGCTGCTGAATTATATTTTGGGGTAAATAGGCAAGTTACTAACTATGCAACCGATTATTATACCTCAAGCTATGATCGTTCTCCTGATGGTGCGGGATTAGCCGCTGACGCTTCGAGATTAGGAACATTTCTTGCAAATACGCGGGAGCCTTGTACTAACGATTTTGACAATGATGGGATTCCAAATACGCTAGATACAGATAGTGATGGTGACGGTTGCCCTGATGCGAATGAATATTACAATTTGGCGACTGTTCCCGGTATCACTAATGTTGGCTCGCCAACAGTAGATGGGCAAGGTCGAGTTATTGGCATATCTTATTCTGGTAGTTTTCTTAATGTATTCAACAGTAGTATTTCTACTTCTTGTCCACGTATTGATACGGACGGCGATGGACGTTTTGATTTTGAAGACTTAGATGATGATAATGACGGGGTAACGGATGTTGTAGAGAATAGTGTTGGTGGAGGAGATACGGACGGTGACGGCGTTCCAAATCGAATAGATTTAGATGCAGATAATGATGGTATTGACGATGTAGTTGAAGCAGGCGGTGTTGATAATAATGGAGATGGATTTGCCGATGGCCCTATCGGAACTACACCAACAACCTTAGGTATTCCTGCTTCTGCGGGAACAGGTTTAAATCCGCCAGATACAGACGGAGACGGCATTGTGGATCATAGTGATTTAGATTCTGATGATGATAGTCTTTCTGATTTAGTAGAAAGTGGCGACCCTAATTTAGCAGATGCTAATAACGATGGAGTCGTAGATGGTCCAGATACGGATGGCGATGGTATTCGAGATTCAGCAGATGGTATTCCTGCATTTGGTGATGCATTACAGGCTCCCCCAGTTGACCAAGATGCTGATGGTTTACCAAATTTTAGAGACCCAGATAGCGATGACCCAACCAATACTTTAGGCGATAATAATGATGATATTGACGATGCGGGCAATAGCCCATTAGATGGCAATGGCGATGGTAAAATTGATACACCTGTCGATGTTGACGGCGATGGTATCAAAGACCCTGTTGATGAT
>JBGCFJ010001271.1:0-12652 GCA_045106885.1 Saprospiraceae bacterium | reverse complement strand
TTACACTTTAGGCTGCTTCTTTTGCACCTATTTTCAGCTTTGAAAACAGTCATTATATCAACATAACTCCTGTTTTCAAAACTAAAACTAGATTCAAAATAAGCTACCCTAAGAATGTAAACTTATTTATGCAGCGTTCCTAAGCGCCTAATTCTTCCCTTTTGAAAATTGAAAATTGAAAATTATTAATCCTCTTGATTCGCCTCAATTTGCTCTACTTGAATACTATACTCTGCTAAAAAATCAGTTTTAGACATTCTCATTCCTTGTGGGGCATAATCGCCCATAAATTTTTGTCCTTCTATTGAGGTAAAATCGGTCATGTCATCGTTGATGGGCGGTACTTTATCAATCTGTGCTTCAAAATTTGGGTCGGCTAACATGTGACGGAATAGAATCAAGCCTTTTTCCCAAGGCATATTCCATTCTAAAAAATTATAGCCCAAAGCCGCAGTTCTCGCTTGTAAGGCTGCATCTTTGCTCGCTAAAACAATGTTGGCATAACCCTGTTCGTCCAAAATAATTTCTTCATCTTTCAGACCATTAAAATTATAAGTCGCCGCATTGCCTAAATTAAAAGACCAATAGCGTACATTGGTTTGGTTAATGTCTGCTGGTCCTGTTGTGTAAGTAGGAGATTTAAATTTGAAGACAAATACTTCATTTTCTTTTTTGGTAATGCCTGCCAATAAGTAGCGATTGTCATTATTTTCAATATAACCTTTGGTATCAATGGCATGAAAAGGTACTTTGATGTGTTTTTGGTTGGTTGGCCCATCTAGCTGACCTGTTTTTTCGGTCAGAAATACGCCTCCTAAACGTTCGACCATCCCAGGTAAACTCACATTTCTGACAATGGTTCGTAGATTCAACGCCCTTGGCAAATTTACGGGTGTTAAAGTAATATCTTCCACTGCATCTTCCATTTCAAAAGCTTCTACTGTTGGAAATTCAACACCTCCAAAATCGTCAATATTATAATCGTATAAACGAATCACCATTGTTAGTAAGCGACTATCGTCTCTAAAAGGCAATAAATTTGGCAGTTTTTTATCGGTATGCTTGGATGGCACAATATAAACGGTAAAATTATTATCCGTTGCTACACTATCCTTATTACCTAAAAAAGGGTTTGGTTTCCCCGAATCTGTTTTGATTTGATAATCAACTAAAGAACCTTGAGTTGCATTATCGCCCAAACTGTACACATTAAAACTAAAGTAACGAGTACTAGGGAAAACACCTTTTATTTTGAAACCTATATCGTCATTGGTTCTAGCGACGGTATACGTAAAATAATTGGCATAACGGTCAGGTAAAATGCCTACCGTTGTATCTCTCCCAATGTAGGATTGCCAGACGGTATTATCGGGCGTCACACTTCCTCCATTTAAATAACGAACAAGAAATAGCGAGATAACTGTTAAGCATAATAAACCTCCTAGTAAGCCGTAAAATAGTTTTTTCATTGCGTTTTGTTTTGTTCACCCCAATAGGATATGGGCTTTTACAAAAGTACAATTAAAAATAGGGCAGTTTTAAATTTTAAAGTGGCAATTTTCCTCCGCTAGTTTTTATAAACCATACACTTTTTTTAAACGCCACTGAAAGTAACTAAAATGAGGAGCGCATCTCAAATTGCCACTCAATACTTCAAAAGCAAACTTAGTTTTATATTTTTCTTGAATGTCCACGATTACTTTACTAAAAGCAAAACACCAAGAACAATGTGCATCGTATACGTAAATGAGTTTTAATTTTTCCATGTTTTCAAAACAGGGTTATTCTTCGTTTAGTTTTAAATATATCCTCAAATATATCCTTTATAAAAAAATATTCTTTATAACTTTTTTTAAAATACTTTTAGGTAACAACTACCAACTTTACGCAAAAAAGATACCCTAAACATGGTAATTAACAAAAAAAGTCTGGCAACTATTTGGAAACATCCTTACTTATTCACTATCTTGCCAATGAATTAATTACTCTTTTTTGGGGGGATAAAATTTTTATCCTCTCTTTTTTTACCCCTATTTCGTGTGTTTATTGTTTTAAACAAAAAATGCTATTATCTCCACTTTCTAGTCCTTTTCTTTACAATTATCTACAACTAAATTTAAGTGTTCCGACGTTGCTATATTATCCAGTAAATTTCTATTATTGGATAATTTGAGCGCATCTCAAAATGTCGCATTAAAATTAATTGAACATTAAAAGTAGCTTGTAGCCTTAGCATACCTACTCAGATAGATAGTCAGCTTGAAAATTGATAATCACGTGTCGGACACCTCCAAAGGTGTCCGACACGTTCGACTAACCATTTATCAGTTTTTTAGCTGACGCTCTAGACTAGAAGTCTAAGCTATGAATGACAATTTAAAGCAATTCTGAACTAAAATCATTCAGTTATTAACCGTAAAAGGTAGATGAGTTGGTGACGGAGCGATGCTCCTTATTGAAAAAAGAGGTATTTACCCAATTCCTACAGACGGTATCGAAGCGATGCTCCTTGATTATTCGAAAAAGAGCATTGCTCTGGCGCTGTCTGTAGCAGTAATAACCCAAAATGTGCTATAAGGAGCATCGCTCCGACACTACTTGAATATTGTATCATTCTTCTTTTACGGTTAATACATTCAGTAACGAAAATTACTGGATGATAGTAGTTTCCAAATGGAGAACTGTTGTCATATTATCATTTTCTATCGACAATATAGCAACATCGTCACAATACAAGTTAAACTGTCAAAGACCTATATCATTTACTTTTTCAAAAAAATCGCCTACTAACTATTAATCTTTTTCCAAATGATTTTGATAAGTCGGAAGGAAACCCTAAATTTCCTACATGGCAGCCAAAGAATTAGAAATAATATTAGCTAGACAGCTTGCCGATTCGCTGTCTGTCCCCGTCTTTATTACTGATACAGACGGAACGCTCTTATTTTTCAATGAACCTGCTGAAAAAATATTAAAAAGAAAATTTGGAGAAACGGGCGCAATGCCAACTGATAAGTGGTCCAGTCTTTTTGAACCACAAGATGCAAATGGAAAGCGTATTCCTCGGGTGGATTTACCTTTAGTTAAAACATTAATTTATTGTCAACCAGCCCAAAGTGAGTTTTGGATAAAAAACCTAGAAGAAGAACGCTATTATTTATCGGCTACTAGTTTTCCTTTAATCGGTCGCTCCAATCGTTTTGTCGGTGCTGTTGTCATTTTTTGGGAAAAAGAAACACCATGAAGGTAAAATTATGGGGTACTAGAGGCTCTGTTCCTTCCCCAGGACCAGAAACTCAAATTTATGGGGGAAATACTTCCTGTGTCACCGTCACTACGGAAGATACATTGGTGGTACTGGATGCGGGTTCTGGTATTAGAAGATTAGGAAATGACCCTATTATTAAAAAACATCCTGTTATTCATATTCTATTGACCCATTTACACATGGATCATATCTTAGGACTTGGTTTTTTTGGTCCTCTTTATAACCCTAATCAAGAAGTACATATTTGGGGCCCTGCTAGTTTCAACCATCATTTGGTCGATCGTCTCAATCGATATTTATCTCCTCCCCTATTTCCTGTCAATATTAGAGAACTGCCCGCAAAAGTGCATTTCCACGAGGTTACGCATGGCTTTTTTGAAATTGGTTCTTTAAAGATTTATGCCAATTATGTCTGTCATCCTGGACCAACTTTAGGCTATCGCTTAGAATCTAATAATGCCATATTCACCTATATTCCAGACCATGAACCAGCCTTGGGGCTGCGTAATTTCTCTACAGACCCAGAGTGGACTTCTGGCTATGATTTAGCGAAAGGTGCTGATTTGTTGGTCCACGATGCTCAATTTTCGGATGAGGAATACCAACATTGTATTGGCTGGGGGCATAGTACGATTACTCACGCTATTCAATTTGCTGCTTTGGCTAAAGTCAAAAAATTATTATTCTTTCACCATGACCCTAATCATAATGATAGTCAATTAGCCGCTTTAACTCAACAATACCTAAAAACCAATCCTTTTAATGCCGAAATTGGTAAGGAAGGAGCAGTATTTGATTTGGGAGAAAATTAAAATGATGAATGATAAACGATGAATTCGTTCTATTAGAAATTCTAAATTGGTTTGGTCTACTACTCCCTCCGCAATTGCATTTCCGCCACTTGTAGAATTACTGGAACTTGAAGACGCAGAAGCAGAAAATGCTTTGTCCGAAGCAAATGCAGAACTTAGTTCTGGTGCTAAGGCATCGTCTGATTTGCCACAACTAAATAATAGTACTATTGCAGTAAAAATTACTAAAAACCCTAAATTTTTCATAACATCTTTTTTGGTGATTAATATACTTCTAAAGATGCCCATGAAAGGCTAAATGGTTGGGTTTATTTCTTAAATTACGCCATCTTTGTCAACTCAAAAACCGTAATCTCAGGCCACATTCCAATCCGCCCTGGAAATAAAGAATACCCAAAACCTCGATTCACATACAAATATTGATTCGCTTTTTCGTATAAGCCCATCCAATGTTTGTAGCGGTATTTGACAGGGCTCCATTTAAAATTAGGCAAGTTTAAGCCAAATTGAGAACCGTGGGTATGTCCACTTAAAGTCAAGTGAATTTGTTTGGCGTGCGATACTATTTTCTTGCTCCAATGAATCGGGTCATGCGACATCAACACACAGAAATCATCGTATTGACAACCATTCTAATGCTTTATCCAAATCTCCTTTTCGTGGAAACCAATCGTGAATACTCCAATTTTCTACGCCTACTAACTTAATATTTTGTCCTGCTTTTTCGATAGTTACGTGTTCGTTATTCAACAACTGAAACCCCATCTCATCATATTTTTGACTAAAGGCATTCCAATAATCTTTTGCGCTGGGGTCATTATCCCACGGTGCGCCGTGATAATCGTGATTGCCCAATACGGCATATTTCCCTTGTTTAGCTTGTAAATTGGTCAACATATTCATAAAAGGATTGACTTCTTCTTGTACAGAATTGACTAAATCTCCCGTAAATAGAATCAAATCTGGATTTTGCTCATTGATTAAATCCATTCCTCTTTGTACTTCTGCTTTATTATCCAAGCCACCAGCATGCAAATCAGAGAATTGTGCAATCGTAAATCCTTCAAATACTTCGGGTAAGTCTTTAAAAGCCAATTGTACTTTATTGACTACAAAATTATACTTCCCTTTGGTCAAGCCATACCACATCGAACTTAGCGGAATGCCTGCTATCATCGTTGCTCCAAGAGTTAAAAATCGACGACGAGTTGGTATGTGTTTGCCGATATCTTTTGGTGCAAAAGCTTGTTCTTCGTCTAAAGTATATTTTACCAAACCTTTGATGTATCGAACGCTATCTTGTAAAAACATCAGAACCGTAAAAACCAATTTTGTAATCAATGCCGTCAAGGCAATTCCTAAGTATGGTACATAGGCTACATTTCGGAAATAAACATCTGCTTTTATGGTACCGTACATGATGTAAAAAGCATGTAATATCCAGCAACTAATGCCTATATAAATTAGACTAAATATGCTTTTGGCTCTTTTATTTTTTAGTAAAGATTTCAAACCAAAATGGGTGTAAATATCTAAGATTAAATAACAAGCAACGATGATAAAAAAGGCATTGATTGGCATAATTTCGATTTTTAATTTTAATGTAGCTTAGACCTCTAGTCTGAGTAATACGGCGAATTTACTAATATTCCATCTGCTCAGACCAGAGGTCTAAGCTACGTAATCAGGTAGTATCCTTATTTCCCTTGAATCAAATTTCTAAAATAAGGGGTCAATTCATAATGTCCTGTTTTTGGTACACCTTTAAATTTGACTATATTTACTTTGGATAATACCTGAAGATGTCTTCTCGCTGTCGTCTCAGAAACACCCAACTGAATAGCAATTCTTTTCCGATTTAATAATGTTTCTTTTTGAATTAATTTGACAATTGAAAAGAAACGTTGAATTACTTTTTTAGAATAGTTATGCTTTTCTTTCGTTGTTAAAATTTTTATAATTTCTAGATTTACAGGGTCACTTTCTGGATTTACAGGGTCATTTGAAATAGGAATAATAGTTTTAAAAATATCCCCTTCTTCAAAAACGGGGATAGCCCCAGTCGTGTAAATCGTTGTATATTTAAAGGTATTCAAGACCCCTGAACCCAATTCATCTGCCCGACCGATAGTTCTAAAAAACTTCGCAATAATCGGGTTTTTCGGAAAAGGAGAAAAAGCATTAGGGTTAATCAATCCAATTCCATGCGGACGATTCCAGTTTTCTATCATCACTTTCTCCTTTTCTATAATTAATTTTGCAGGAAAAGCATTGGTATATTCTCTATGAATCAAACTATTCCCGATGACTTCATGGAATATTTTGTCTCTAACACTTACTCGCTGTGTCCCTTCATGTGCAAATCTATCGGGTAAATGCTTACGGATGAAAGCGAATAAACGGTCATAACTTTCAATAAGGTTGGTGCGAACATCATCTCTATCATCATAACGATGCATATTATTCACTCTTAAAATGGCATCTGTTTTATGAAAAGGCAATATGTTTAAAATGGTTTCCTCTTTTCCGAATAAAAGCGCAGCAGCCAAGGTAAAACCCTCTTTACCCGTTTGGAAATCTTTGATATATAAACCTGCTGAACGCATCAATTCCATATTATTCATTTCCAACCAAGGATGTCCAGGTGTATTATTAGCAGCTAGTTTTCTAACCCTTTGAAATAAGCGCTGTTTTAAATCACTCAATTGTAAATAAGTGTAAATTTTATTCTCTGTATAAGTCTGTTGCTTTCTCAAATATAATTGAGTGATTCGTGCTTGTTGTTGCGTAATTTTAAAATCACCATCTTCATTTCTATCATAAATTTGTCCATTGGACGTATGAACTTGTGAGCTTTGAGGAACAAAAATATAAATCACCTTTTTATCAGTTATGTCAATGACTTGAGGAGAAAGATAAAAAGGAGGATTTAGTTTTTGAGAATTATTAGCAGTACTAATAATTTGGTCAATTATTTCTTGAACACTAGCTTCTAATACGCCTACAACCGTCCCGTTATCTTTAACACCAAGGAGTATATGTCCGCCATTGCGATTTAAGAAACCGCAAATAGAGTCGAATAGAGTTTTAGGTATACCAAAATGAGCAGATTTAAACTCTATTTGTGTACCTTCTCCTTGATTCAATAATCTCTTAATTTGTTGACTATCCATTATAAAAGTGAGTATTTTGCATCAAAATAGGTATTATTGATGGTTTCTCCAACAACACTTAGATTTACCACCCATCATCATCTACATTATCCAACCAATCAGGCATTTCCTCTTTTATCAAGGCTTTCAATTCCTTTAATTCTTCTTTAGAAATATCTCCTCTTTCTAACAAAAAAGTATAGAATTTTTTAAAACTAGCCGCACTCGCTTTGATATTTGCTCGACTTGACCAAGTTACTTTTCGAATAAACCAATCTCCTAAAAAACCACCAATGTCTAATGCCCCGTCTTTTGCTTCAACTATATCTGAATAAAGTAAATAGTTATTGATGTAGAAATCAACATTTCCAATATGCCTATTGATAGTTTTATCCCCTACGCCTGATTTTGATAACCAAAATTCAAATTCTTCTAATAATGCCTCATTTTCTTTTCGAATACGTTCCGTTTCTTTTTCCCATTTTTCATAATCTATAGCCATATTGTAAATTATTTTCGTGTTAATTAAAAAGGTAAATCATTCTCATTAAAATCCTCAAAATTAATTGAATCTTTTTGCAGATTTTCAAGAGGCTTAGGTTTTGGTTTTTTCTTTTTTTTATCCAATGCCCATATTGCTGTTGGCACGCCTTTTTTAAATCGTTTTTCATACAATTCCTCAATATAATCGGGCAAAGGTGCTTTCCAAGGCTGTTGTTTATGATTGGCATAACTACCAAATTTCTTTGGATTCAAACCTAATGCCTTTGCCATAGCAATATGAGATTCTCTTAATTTGTATTTTTTCTTAGCTATTAGCCAAAGGTCGCCTTTTGTTGAGTTGCGTTTCTTTTTCATTTTGTTATTTTGGTAGTGCTATAAATGTAAGGCTATAATATTTTATAAACTCAATGTTTCTTATGGGGTTTACTTAGACATAGCCTTACAAATGTAGCACTACTGTTATTTTATCCTTTAATGCCCATAACACCACCAGCTCTCAATCTTCGAATTAAAGCAGCTCGCCGAATATAAGGGGAAATAAATTCTCCTAATTTCTGCTCAAATTTACGTTCTTCTTTTTCGTATGCCGCGATTTCTTTTAATTCATAGAGTATTTTAGTCGCCTTATCATAGGAATTACCTTGTGCCTTCAGTATATTATTCTCTGCTTCATGCCATAATCTCATCTTTTGGGAAATTAATTTTTCCATTCGATTAATATGTGCTACCCTTTGTACTTCAGCAGCCTCCTTTGCTGCTTCATTTTCTATAATTTTCGCCTTTTTTGTTAATGCTTCCCAAGAAGGAGATTTCCCAAAAGCCAATTCTTTTTTGCCATCTCCTAATTCTTCTAAACGTTGTCGCAATTGTATTTCCGTTCGCCGTTCTCCAATCGCAAAACGCAATAAGAAAGCTTCTTTTTCTTCATTTGACAATAAAGCAATCAGCTTTTTATAATCTGGCTGTTGCTGGCTTGCATTTGGACTTACGGCTGCTGCTGCCTTCACTATATCTTCGGTTATTTCAAATTTTTCTATTAAATATTGGTGAGCAGTTGTTAATCGCTGTAAATTTGCGGGAATAGATGGCATACTGGAATAATCTTCGTCATAATCATCATACTCCTCTTCGTGCCCCTTTTCTCTTTTATACTGTTCGACCATTAGCCAACCTAAATATAAAGTCCGATAATCTCCATTTAGGATTTCTTCTCGAAGGGGTAAAAAAGTATCTAGAATATAGTCTTCTTCTTCAACCCATTCGCCACCTTCTTCTTCATTCCAATACAAATCCATGATGACATAATTCCCAACTCTTTTAAAGTCTAAATGCCTATAATATTCTTTGATATTGGTAAACTGTGTCAAACCTTTCCAATCTACTAAATCTTTTGGAAAGCGAAACATCAATTGTTTAGTTCCCCAACTATCCACATACAACATGGCATCAAAATATTTGGGAAAAACTTTTTCTGCATTTTGCCCAAAGCTGCCATAATGATAAACATAAGTTACGCCAGTTGAGGTTGGAGAAGACCGACTCGACCAACTGTCTATTTCATCCATTTCTGCTCTGGTTAATGGTTGGTCTATGGTTCGGAAACGGTGCATGGCGAAGCCACTCATAATTTGTAGATTTTAGTTTATGTCTTGACTATGCTTTAATATTAACGAATCGTTGAACTAGTAAAATCCCCCCATAAATAATGTTAAAAATAAGGGAAATAATAAGCGTCATCATAATAAATTCTAGCGCTGCAACTAGGTAATTCCCTTGAAACTCATTGCTATCTAAAAAGAATAAAAACAAAGTAAAGATGCTTGCTATTTTTACTAAATTAAGTATGATTGATTGATTCATATTCATGATTTTTTTTGTTTGATACTACCAAAATTATCCACTATAATTTATTTGATAGTCGTCGTCGTATAAAATTAGCAATTTTTTTTATTCTTTTCAACCTACAGTTAATCATCAGGTCACCTATTATTACTACCTTCACGTTTTTTATTACGCTTTTGCTAATGGTTATTTTAAATAGTTTAGGCATACTTCTTTTGGCAATTATAGGCCTATTATTGCTCTTATTATTATTGATTCCAATTGGTACGATTATTCCGATTAATCGAAAATATCAACCTGCTATCAATGGAGTGGATATCTATTTATCTTCCAATGGCATGCATACTGATTTTATTATACCTACCCAAAATAGTTTATTTAATTGGACAACCTTAATTGATAGTCAGGCTTATGAAAAAGACCTAGGGCAATTTCCCTATTTAGGCATCGGCTGGGGAGACTGGAATTTTTACATTGAATTAGACGCTTGGGAAAATTTAACGCCTAAATTAGCTGCGAGGGCATTATTAAATCCAGCTACTAAAACCTTAATGCACATTACCGCATACGATGAATTGCCCGACAAAGAACGTCGAGTTGAAAAAATAAGTATTACTCCTCAACAATACCTTTCTCTTTGTACTTTTATTAAAAGTGGCTTTGAGCTGAATAACCAACAAGCCATACAATTATTGCCTAACCTGGGGTATACTGCTAATGATAATTTTTATGAAGGAACTGGTTCTTATCACTATTTCCACACTTGTAATTATTGGGTTAATAAAGGATTGAAAAAAATTGGAGTGCGCACTTCGTTTTGGTCGCCTATTGATAGAGGGATGTTTTATCAATTAGGAAAAATCAAATCTGTAGGATAATTTAATAAAAAAGCCCCCAATAATTCATCTGAACCATTGAGGGCTGTTTTATTTTAGCAATGCTAAACACTACTTTTAAAGATAGCATTTCCCATTTTTAATTCAATCTAAGCTACTGCCATTTCCTCAGCAAAAGCTTCTTTAATAGCATCTACCATATCTAACTTTTCCCAAAGGAATGTTTCGTAGGTTTTACCATTAACCGTCTTTGTCCCACATTCTCTGCCCATGTGACCATAAGCTGCCGTTTCAGAAAAGATAGGATTTTTCAAACCATATTTTTTAACGATACCTGCTGGACGTAAATCAAATAATTGATCTACAATTTTAGCGATTTCGCCATCTGTTTTACTTACCTTACTTGTACCATAAGTATCTACAAAAATACCAACTGGTCTAGCAACACCAATAGCATAAGCTACCTGTACTAAGGCTTGGTCTGCAACACCTGCTGCGACTAAGTTCTTCGCAATATGTCGAGTTGCATAAGCTGCTGAACGGTCTACTTTAGAAGAATCCTTACCAGAGAAAGCACCACCACCGTGTGCGCCTTTACCTCCATAAGTATCAACGATAATCTTTCTACCCGTTAAACCAGTATCACCATGCGGTCCACCAATCACAAATTTACCAGTAGGATTGATATGGTAAATAATATCTTTGTTGAATAACTTCTGAATACGTGCGGGCAATTGCTTCTTAACTCTAGGAATCAAGATTTTTTTAACATCCTTGTTAATTTTTGCCAACATTTCTGCTTCTTCTGCAAAATCATCATGCTGTGTAGAAACTACAATTGTATCTATTCTTAAAGGGGTATGGTCATCTGCATATTCAATCGTTACCTGAGACTTAGAATCTGGTCTTAGATACTTCATCTTTTTACCTTCTTTACGAATAGCCGCCAATTCCTTTAATAATTTATGAGAAATATCTAAGGCTAAAGGCATGTAATTATCAGACTCGTTGGTTGCATAACCAAACATCATTCCTTGGTCACCTGCGCCTTGGTCTTCCTCACTTTTACCGACATCGACTCCTTGAGCAATATCCGCAGATTGTTCGTGAATAGCTGATAATACACCACAAGAAGTTGCATCAAATTGGTATTCTGATTTTGTGTAACCAATTTGCTTGATGACTTCTCTAACTGTTTTCTGAACGTCTACATAAGCTTCAGATCTAACTTCGCCTGCAACGACTACAAGTCCAGTTGTACATAAAGTTTCACAAGCTACTTTTGAATTGGGGTCTTGAGCTAAAAATGCATCAATAATAGCATCTGAGATTTGGTCAGATACTTTGTCTGGATGTCCTTCAGACACAGACTCCGAAGTAAATAAATAGGGCATGGTCCTATGTTTTTTAAGATTTTTAGTAAAAAGTTTTCAAAGATAGATAAAAAGTAAGATGAAGTATACATATTGTATACTCATCCTTTTTTACCTTTAGCTTATGGTCATTCAATGTAACAAGAAACGTAGGGCTAGTTACATTGTTACCTTTTTATTTAAAGAATAAAGATAATTCTTCTAGTGTTTATAAAATTTCTCTGCAAGGTACATTATTTTCTTTTTTGCCGATATATCAATTGAAAAATAACCTAAATTTATCTTTTTGATGTATTTACATATCAACATATATCCAAATCGACCTTTAAAAACTTTTAGTCAATAAGTAGATTTTCGATACAACTATTTATACTTTTGCAACTTATTACTTAACATGGTGCAAGATTTACGGTATACAATGTATAGTTTTTATCTTAAAAACTGAATTGTTAGCTGTTTCCATTTGCCATTTAATTAAGCGATTATGGCAGAGAATATTCATCCAATTTTTGATAGATTATTACAACGTTCAGATAGAGAACAACGACTAGGACAACGAGGTAAGGTGTTATGGTTAACGGGATTGTCGGGGTCTGGAAAAAGCACGATTGCTCAGCATTTAGAGCGAAAGTTACATAATGAAGGCTTCTTTGCCCAAGTACTGGATGGAGACAATATTCGCTCAGGCATTAATAATAATTTGAGTTTTAGCCCTGAAGATAGAGCAGAAAATATCCGACGAATTGCAGAAATCGCAAAATTGTATTTGAATAGTGGCATCATTACCATCAATTCTTTTATTAGCCCTACTAAGGCTATTCGTGCGAAGGCAGCAGCAATAGCAGGGGAAACGGATTTTATTGAA
>JBGCFJ010001270.1:0-6418 GCA_045106885.1 Saprospiraceae bacterium | reverse complement strand
ATAAAGCACTGACTATCATTTATTTACATGGATTAAGTCTGACTTCTGACAGAAAAATGTAATTTTTCGGTCTGACTTCTGACCTCTTTTCTATAGTAGTCTAGCGGTCAATAATTTGGCTGATTCAAAATATTGACTGTCCGTAATTGATGAACCTACCAAATAAATTTGGTGGTTACGAGCGGAACAAAATCGACTTTACGGACAGCCTCTAATTAAAACCGCAGCATGTTAAAATATAAAGAAACTAATGTTACATGGTAGTAATAACGCCTACTAAAATTACGGAGATATATATTGGCAAACTTTGATAAAGCGGTGAACTGTCATAAAAAGGGGTTGAACAGTGTGTTATCTGTCTAACCAAGCTTTAAATTCCTTCACTCGTTCTCGACTGACAATAGCTTCTACCTTACTTTCTGGGCGCAATTCTAATTTTAAACGGTGATTGAAATAAGCAAAAATTTTGGAGACGGATTGAATGTGAATAATTTGTTTCCGACTAATGCGGTAGAAATTTTTGGGATTTAATTCCTTCTCAATGGCATCTAAAGTGGTATCCAATAAATGACGCTTTTTATGCGTATCCATAATAAAAGTCATGCCATCTGAGGAATATAAATAGGCTATCTCTTCTACTGGCAAATAAATAAAATCCTTTCCTTGCTTGATTAAAAACCGTTGTCAGAAATTTTCTTTTTGTTGAAAACTATTAATCACTTTTACTAAACTTGCCTGATTAAAAGTAGTGTTCGTGCCATAGATTTGTTGGTATTTATCAATGGCTTTTTGCAAATCTACTTCGTCAATTGGCTTTAGTAAATAATCAACACTGTTTACCTTAAAAGCTTGTAAAGTATATTGGTCAAAAGCAGTCGTAAAAATAACGGGTGCATCAATTGCTACTTTCTTAAAAATGCTGAAACTTAACCCATCTGCCAATTGAATATCCATAAAGATTAAATCGGGAGAAGCATTATGCTTAAACCAATCTACTGCATCTTCTACACTATCTAGCATGTCCAAAATTTGAATACTGGGAATCACTTTTTTTAGGAGATTAGACAAATATTTTTGTGCGTGATACTCGTCTTCTATGATTAGGATTTTCATGTTTTGTCGGTTGTCGGTTGTGAGTTTGACGTACTAAACAGGTAACTGACAACTGACAACCCAATTTAATTTACTAATAGCGGAATGGCTACCCCGAAATATTGCTCATCCTCTTTCACTTCGACCGTTTCTTCTGTAAAAAAACGATAGCGAGTTTTAATGTTTTCTAAGCCAACTTTGGTCGAATCCATTACCTGTTCTTTTCGCTGTAAATTATTACGAATTATCAATTTGCCATTATCTACGAATACTTCGATTAATAGCGGTTTTTTTCTAGAAATGATGTTATGTTTAATTGCGTTTTCAAATAGAATCTGTAAACTAAGTGGGATAATGTGCTGACCTAAGTATTGGTCGGCAATATCTATATTTACTTCTAAATTTCCTTTAAATCGTTCTTTTTGTAAAAAAACATAGGAATGGATAAAGTCTAATTCTTGACTTAACGGGATTATTTGGGCTGCTCTGTTTTCTAGTACATAACGATAGACTTTGGATAATTTTTTTAAAAAATTAACGGCTAATTGTTGGTCTTCTATCACAATATTCATCAGCGTATTCATGCTATTAAATAGAAAATGTGGATTGACTTGATTTCGCAAACCTGCTAGTTCAGAGCGAATTTGTGCTTGTTTGGCTTGTTCTTTTTCTTCTATGGATTGTTTTAACTGATAATAAAAATAAATAGCTTCATAGACGGCAATCATAAAAAAACAAGCAAAATAGGTGGGCAATACTTTATTTTTATTGTCACCTTGATACATCCGTTCGTAATTTACCCATTCTGCTAAGGTATCTAAAACAAAATTTAAGGCATAACCCGCTAAAGGTCCAATGAATATAATAATCAATGCAACGATGACCAATCGTTTCATAGTGTGTTCTAATCCATCATATCTTTTGCGCAGAAATTGCATTAGATATCTCAACCCTAACCAGTACATAGCAGTAAAAGAAATGCCACCAATTACTCTCTTGACAAAAAGAAACCATGTTTCGTCTAGTTTATTAAAGAAAAGAATCGCCAGAAAAAAACTAACCACAGGAATACCAATAATACTAAACCAAATATCATTGAATCCTATGTACTTCCATTTATCTTCCTCGTTCCTTACTGTTATCATGTTTCGCCGTTACTTAAATAGTCAAAAAAGGAATTCCTGCTTGTGTTCGTATGAAAATCCAACCAATAAAAGCTAGATAAATAATACCTACTCCCCAAATAATCAATTGGCTATTTTTCCAATTTTGCTGTCCCAAAAAGTAAGCCAGTAAAGGTAAGATTTGTATGCCATGCATCCCTAAAAAATGTACCGCTCGCCAATCACCTCCTTCTGTACTCCAATGGGTAACTGGCATCCCTGCACCACCATCGGGCACTCCTACTGAATGACCTAAATTTCCTATCATGATTTGTCCTGCTACAATAGATACGATCATTCCTAACCAACCAAATTGTATTGCTCGTTGCATTAAGATTGCTGTATCTAATTTTTTTAAAAAAGCAATAAATATCATGAAAAATAAAACCAAAGTATTTAATAAAATCAAGATACCCATCCAACCGAAAACGATACTGTCAAAAGGTGTTGCTATATTAAAATGTGACCGTACGCCTCTGCCCGCTTGTATCATAACTAATGGGATTTCTAAAATTAATGCCCAGCCAATTATTCGAGATAACCATTTTTTCGTAGTATTAGCATAAGGATAAACTTGTAATAATAAAGCAATTGTCACACAGTATATAGCAATAGAAACTGCAAACTTTGTCGGTTTTAGCCAAACGCTTTCACCTAATAAAATACGGTCATCTATTAGCATGGCAATTAAGCAAAAGGCTAACATACTGAGATTTGCTAAAGTACACCATTTTAAAACTTTAGTCGATTTATTGAAGATGGTCATTATTGTATTTTAAAGTAGCTTAGGCTTCCAGCCTGAGTAGCACTTTTAATAGTTTAATTTACTTCTCAGGCTGGAAGCCTAAGCTACTGCTAATTCACACTTATAAATATTATGTGGATAACTATGTTTATAACTGCTATTCTTGAAATTTACAAATTGCCCAGAATACTAAAAAGCCAACTGGCCCGAGTATAAAACAGCCTATTAGACAAGGAATCACTAAAGCATGATGAATGCCTTTTTTCTGAGCGGTTGTTAATACCCAACTTCCGATTAATAAATCAAAAGCTAAGTAATGAATCCAGCCTGCTAAAACAGCTCCTTCTACGGTAAATAATTGCATGACTTCTTCCAGCGTTCCAAATCCACCACCTTCTGCACTTCCAAAAGAAGTTAAGATATAATAAGCATAGACAATTGCTAGTAAAAAAGGAATAATCCGAGAAGCGACTAATTTTTGTGTCCACGTCCATTTGGGGGCGACAATCATTAATAGCCATTGCGGTAAAACTAATTTGCTACAGAGAGAAAATACAAGTGCTGGTGTCATATTTACAGGATGAACGAGCGAACCCATAGGGTGAATATCCTGTGGATATTCAAGTAAGTGAACCGCAAAGCGGATGGGGTAGCTCAGGATTATGCAAGATGAACAGGATAATCCTAGGTTTAATAATAAAGTATAGAGCTGATTGATGAATCGAAGGTAACAAATCTTTATCAGTTAACAAGTCTAGTTAGTTACGAACCTAAAATAAAATTCCATTCATACATAGCATTTTGCCATCCTGTTAATCCTGCAAAATCCTGTCATCCTGTATCAAAATTGTATTCGATACATAAAATCAGGAAAGAAGCCTAATTGATAAGCATTATTCACTTGATTCGTTTGTCGGTTATAACGTCGAGCAAAGATATTTTCTCGATTGGTTACATTTTGAATATCTACAAAAAACTGATGCGATACTTTCCGTTTTTTGCTATTCATTTTAAATCCAAATTTAACATCAAATCTAAAATACGGGTCAAATCGTTCAGAAAAAGCCAATGCTTCCTGCCTGACTTCTCTCTGCTCTAATTTAGACTGTTCTAAATCTGTAGGCGTATAATACCGACCTCCAGCGGTTGTTAGTTTTGTATCAAAAGTAAAAGTATAGCGACTTTCTGGTTTGAATTTGAATTCCTTTCCCGCTAAAAGATTGACAACATAACCATTGTTAAAAGCAGTATTCCTTTCAATGCCATCGCTTCCTTTGTATTTAGAGTCAAAAATGGAAGTCGTAATTAAGCTATAAAAGCCTTTGCTAAAGAAACGTTCAATAGTTAGTTCGATACCTCTATTTGACCCTGTTCCTGTATTTTCTAAATTAAAGACATCTTCTGGAAAACCAAAATCATCTCCAATATTTAGAATTGAGAAACTACTAGCAAATCGTTCTACAGGTACTTTACTAATATCTTGATAATAAGCCTCTAATTTAGTTCGCCAATTATTACCCAATTTGACATCATAGCCCAAAACAAAGTGATGACTTCTGGTAAAATCTAAGTTTTTATTGGTTTGTTCAAAAATACCTGGGCTAGTTTCTTCTGCTAATAATTGAATCGGAATGGGTTGCGTTTGATGGTGTAAACCGTAGCCCAAATTAATGGTCTGATTTTCATTAACATGATAGTTTATTGCAGCTCTTGGTTCTATCGCAGTTTGCTTATTTAAGTTATAATATTGAAGGTGTAAACCACCATTTAAAGTCCATTTTTTAGAAGGCTTATACTGTGTTTGCGCATATATTTGCGCTAGGGTAGCATTGCCATCAAAATCATAAAGAGTTGCCCAGTCAGGTAGACCATCTTCATCTCTATCTGGTCGATTTTCTCTAGTATTGGCGCTTAAATTGCTATTGAAATTTTCAATTAAAAAACCTGCTCGAATGGTCCATTTAGCGTTAAATTTTCGATTGACAAAAGAGGAAAAAGAAATGCGATTTTCTGTATTATCCGTCTCAAAATATTTGACCCTTTTTTCTTCTTCTGTATCTATATTAAAAAAACGAAATTGGTCAAATACGTTGCCTGAAGTAGACAGAGATAAGACCGTTCTAATATATGTTTTATCATCAACTAATAGATTATTTTTCAAACCAATAACCCCAAACTGAGAAGTCGCAAAAGCATCCTCATCTGCTGCTGCAAATAAATCAGTTTCATCTACTTCATCATGTAAAAAGTCAATATCACTAGAGCCACCGATGCCAAATAAAGTTAGCTTACCAATTTTGCTTTTACCAAAATCAATTTTAAAAGCAATGTCTCGATAATTGGGTACGGCGTTTGTCCCAATGTCTAAGCCTAAAGTAGTCGCCAAACCTGTAAAAGCATAGCGCCCTGCCACTAAATAAGAACTGCCTTTACCTTTATTAAGCGGCCCTTCTGCCATGGCTTCAATGCCACTTACTGCACCTGTTTGGAACATAAATTCATGCTCATCTCGGTTGCCACTTCTAAAACCTAAATCGAATACACCTGCTAGGGCATTGCCATATTCTGATGGAAAAGCAGAAGTGATAAAATCAGAATTTTTTAAGAGATTTGGATTCAAAGCAGAAACTGGTCCACCTGTTGTACCTAAGGTAGAAAAGTGATTAGGATTTGGAATAGGGACACCTTCTAATCGCCATAAAACACCGCTTGGAGAATTCCCTCTAATCACAATATCATTTCGACTATCATCAGATGTACTTACCCCTGCGAAGTTCGCAGCTAATCGTGCGACATCACTTCGTCCACCAGAATAACGAGTTACTTCTTCTACGCTGAACGTTCTAGCAGATAAGGTTGCCAATTCATTTTGGGCTTTATCCTTTGCTACTTCTGCGGTAACGACTATTTCGGCTAATTTTTCTACAGATTCTTCTAGGGAAATATCTAATAATAATTCCTTTCCTGCTCGTACTTCCATATTTGGTAAAGTGATGGTATTATAACCCAAATAACTAACTCGGAAGGATTGTCTGCCAACAGGGATATTTTCTAAACGGAAATAACCGTCGATGTCCGTTACTGTTCCGTTACCCGTTCCTAATAATTCAATAGTTGCACCGATTAGAGGAATTTCGGATTGTTTGTCAAGGATTGTTCCTTTGACATTTTGAGTAGTTTGAGCGAGATTCGTTGTTATAAATAAAGTCAAATTGACAAAAATAATTAAAATAATATTTCTCATTTTTGGGTGATTTTTAGTTAAACAATAGGGTGCTAAGTACCTACAACCAAATAATCGACACTTTATGATGGGCTCTTTTTCCACTTTAAGCATCCCATCCGCAAGCGGTTCACTAAGAAATAAGCACTCCTGTCCGTAAACGGTTCACAAACGGTGTTTGCTCATCCCGAATCT
>JBGCFJ010000127.1:0-5526 GCA_045106885.1 Saprospiraceae bacterium | reverse complement strand
TGGTCAGGGTCATTCCCGTATAAAGTTACGGAGTCAAAAGCCGTTGATAAACGTTTTGCGGGTGTTCCTTTTGATAAATAATGGAATCGTTTATTGGTTCGTTCTGGTCCACCTTCTCCTGCAAACATTCGAGTCGGGTCTTCTCCTTTTCGTTTGAAAGGAAACACGCCCGCTGTAAATGGAAATTCCCCAGGTACATTCTCTTGTTTGCTCCACTTTAATATCTCGCCCCAATCTTTCTATTTTGGTAAGCCGACTTTTGCACTATCATTATGGGATAAAGACTTCGTATAATTTTCCACTTTAATGTCTCGTCCTCTAACTTGATAAACAAATTCCTTATCGGTATAAGCTGTTTTTTTCTGTGCCCAATTATCAAGAATGGCTTTATTTTCTCTTTTTAAATCTTGGGTTAAATTGGTCTTCGCATCTTCTAGTGTTGCCAATGTGTCGGACACTTTAAAAGTGTCCGACACATTTTCTCCTAAATATTGAATAGTATTCTCTAAACTAAATAACTTTCTAGCAATTTCACTTTGCGCTTCAACCTCAGCATCATATTTCCGAATCGTCTCCGTAATTTCAGACAAATAACGAACTCTCGCAGGAGGAATAATATATTGTTTAGTTGATTCTCCTTCTATTAATGCTTCCCCTTTGGTAGGAAATAATTGCTTCATCAATTCATTAAAAAGTGCATTCACCCCGGGGTCATTAAACTGCGAAGCAATCGACCCATAAACGGGCATTGTTTCCGTTGGTTTATCCCATAAATCGTGGTTGCGTTGGAATTGCTTTTTGACATCTCTTAACGCATCTTGTGCCCCTCGTTTATCAAATTTATTAATGGCAATTAAATCTGCAAAATCTAGCATGTCAATCTTCTCCAATTGCGAAGCTGCCCCAAATTCTGGCGTCATCACATACATGGATAAATCTGCATGGTCTACAATTTCTGAATCCGATTGCCCAATACCAGAAGTTTCCAAAATAATCAGGTCAAAGCCTGCATGTTTCATAATGGAAATGGTACTGTCAATATGTTTATTTAAAGCTAAATTATATTGACGAGTTGCCAAAGACCGCATAAATACTCGGTCATTAGAAATCGAATTCATCCGAATTCTATCACCTAATAAAGCACCGCCTGTTTTTCGCTTAGACGGGTCAACAGAAATAATACCCAAAGTCTTTTCTGGAAATTTATTCAAATAGCGCATCACCAATTCATCGACCAAACTAGACTTTCCTGCCCCACCTGTTCCTGTAATGCCTAAAACGGGAATTTTACTATCCTTAATTTTTTCTTTTAAATCGGCTAACCATTGCACATTTTGTTCTGGATAATTTTCTGCCGCAGAAATCAATCGAGCTATACTTGTGGTATCTTTTTTAGGCACTCGTTTTAGTTGCCCATTCAAAGATTCCCCAATCGGGTAATCCGACTGTTTTAACAGGTCATTTATCATGCCCTGTAAACCCATTTCTCGTCCATCATCGGGCGAATAAATACGAGTAATCCCATAGTCGTGCAGCATCTTAATTTCGGATGGTAAAATAGTACCGCCACCACCGCCAAAAATTTTGATATGTCCAGCGCCTTTTTCTTTCAATAAATCGTAGGCATATTTAAAAAACTCATTATGTCCACCTTGATACGAAGTAATGGCAATCCCTTGTACATCTTCTTGAATGGCAGCATTGACAATTTCATTCACAGGCCGATTATGCCCCAAATGAATAACTTCTGCACCTGACTTTTGGATGATTCGACGCATGATATTAATCGCGGCATCGTGACCGTCGAAAAGTGACCCTGAAGTGAGTATTCTTATTTTATTTTTGGCTTTGTATGCTGCTATTTTTTCCATAATTATATTCGTAGTACAGACATTTTTGTCTGTGAAATTATTAAGCATTAACGAGCTAGGAGGATGGGAACACGGATTTGAACAGATGAGGCTGATGGAGGACGGATTTTTCCGAGTAGTATTTAAAAAATCCGTCCTCTATCAGTTTAATCCGTCTAAATCCGTGTTCCCATCCTCCTAATTCGTCAATAGTTTCGTTTTAAAATTAATTATTAATTGCCATAGCCGCTGCTCGTTTCTTAGCCTTATTAGCTTTATAAAAGTCACTAAACAAAGCACGGGAAATAATCAATTTCATAATCTCATTCGTCCCGCCATAAATTCGAGTTACCCTAGCTGCGGCATAACTTCTTGCAACTGCATATTCCCAAATAAAGCCATAACCACCATGTAATTGCAGACATTCATCGACTACTTTGCTAAACATCTCTGTTGCCTTCAACTTAGAAATAGATCCTTGGACAGCGGTCAATTTATGGTCTTTTTGTAAAATCGTACAATGGTCAATAAAGCTTTGGTAAACTTGTACTTCTGCCGCACAATCAGCTAGTTTAAATTGGGTGTTTTGGAACTCTGCAATCGCTTTTTTAAACGCTCGTCTTTCCGTTACATATTGTAAAGTTTTATCCAAAATGCCTTCTGCACTACCAATGGCTTCAATGCCAATGCCTAATCTTTCTCTAGGCAATTCTTGCATCATGTATTTAAAGCCCATCCCTTCTTCTCCTAATAGATTCTCTTTCGGTACTTTCACATTGTCAAAAAACAATTCACAAGTATCTTGTGCTTTTGAACCCATTTTATCAAAAGGTTGACCCGTTGTAAAACCCTCAAAACGCTTTTCAATCAATAATAAACTAATCCCTTCATTCGGCGTGCCTACATTCGTTCGTACCGCACAACAACAAAATTCACAAACAAAACCATTCGTAATAAACGTCTTTGAGCCATTCACCAAATAATGGTCGCCCATATCCGTAGCGGTGGTTTTTAAAGCCTTTAAATCCGACCCTGCACTTGGTTCAGACATACCGATACTTCCGACCCATTCACCACTTGCCATTTTAGACAAAAACTTATGTTTCTGAGCTTCACTTCCGTATTTATTAATGTAAGGTGCAACAATATCTGAATGTACTGCAATCCCAAAATCTAAGCCTTGATACCTACATCTTTCTAACACCAAAGCGGCAAATGTAAAATCTAATCCGCCACCGCCATATTGTTCTGGCATGTCCATACACAAAAATCCTTGCTCTCCCATTTTTCGCCAAAATTCCTTCGGCACCATTTTATTATGCTCCCATTCTTCATAATGCGGATGCACCTCTTTTTTGATGAACTCATCTAGGGCAGCTTGTAGCATTTGGTGTTCTTCGGTGTTATAGGCTTGTCTTGGAATGGCAATATCTGAATACATCTTTTTTAGAGTTATGAGTTATAAATGATGAGTTATGAGTTGGGAATAACTATTAACTCGATATTTCAAGTCTCCAGACTTGGAATCGTTATCTCGTCGTCTCCTGACGACCGTTAAAAACTTTATTAGGCAGTTGCTGCTTCAGCTTTAGCCTCTATAGGCAAATAAGTCTTCCCTTTAATAGCACTTCGAGAAATAACCATCCGTTGAATCTCAGAAGTTCCTTCGTAAATCTGGGTAATTTTAGCATCTCGCATCAAGCGTTCTACATGGTATTCCTTCACAAAACCATAACCACCGTGCACTTGAACTGCTTCCACCGCCACTTCCATCGCTACTTCCGACGCATATAATTTAGCCATCGCCGCTGCTGTAGCATAATCCATGCCTTGGTCTTTCAACCATGCTGCACGATAGACCAACATTCTAGCTGCTTCAATTTTCGTTTGCATATCTGCTAACTTAAAAGCAATCGCTTGGTGATTATTAATGGGTTTACCAAAAGTTTTTCTTTCGTGCGAATAAGCCAAAGCCAATTCGTAAGCGCCTGCTGCTATTCCTAAAGCCTGTGCCGCAATCCCAATTCGACCACCATCCAAAGTTTTCATAGCATATTTAAACCCAAAACCATCTGGCCCAATTCTATTTGCCTTTGGTACTTTTACATCCGCAAACATCACAGAAGAAGTATCCGAAGAACGAATCCCTAATTTATCCTCTTTGATACCCGTCGTTACGCCTTCCCAACCTGCTTCTACGATAAATACATTGATGCCTTTATGTCTTTTTTCTGGATATGTCTGTGCAATCACCACATAAGTGCCTGCTTTTTTACCATTGGTAATCCAGTTTTTTGTACCATTTAATAAATAGTAATCGCCTTTGTCTTCGGCAGTCGTACTTTGACTAGTCGCATCACTACCTGCTTCTGGTTCAGATAAACAGAATGCACCAATCGTTTTTCCAGTCGCTAAGTCTGGTATATATTTCGCTTTTTGTTCCTCGTTGCAATAAGCTTCCAGCCCATATAGTACCAATGAATTTTGTACCGACATACAAACCGATACTGAATTATCCACTTTAGAAATTTCTTCCATGGCAATGGCATAAGAAATAGTATCCATTCCTGAACCGCCGTATTGCGGGTCCACCATCATGCCCATAAAGCCTAATTCGCCCATCGTTTTGATTTGCTCTGTGGCATGGGTCATGTTGGAATCTCTTTCAATAACGCCAGGCTTGCATTCATTTTGCGCAAAGTCTCTAGCGGCATTGCGTATCATTATTTGTTCTTCTGTTAGTACGAAATTCATATTTATTTATTTGTGAGATTTTTTAGTTTACAGATTATTAGCTATGGAGGAATATAATTTAGGAGAAATAGTTTTGCCCCACGAATTTTACTACCCCACGAATTTTTTAGTTATTATTTGCTTTTAATAAAGCTTTTAGTTCTTCTTCAGTTGGTAAAACAGTTTTATATTTACTAGCAAATATTTGTTCATTATCTTCTGGAAGGGTGTATTCTACAACCGCTTCACTTTTGTTTTGACATAGAATAACGCCAATTGTTTTGTTTTCTTCGGGTAATTTTAGTTCTCGGTCATAATAATTAACATACATCTGCATTTGTCCAATATCCTGATGTTTTAACTTGCCTATTTTTAACTTAAAAAGTACAAAACATCTTAGCATACGGTTGTAAAAAACTAGGTCAATTCTAAAATGTTTATCATCAAAAGAAATCCTTTTTTGTCTAGCTACGAATGCAAACCCAGTTCCTAATTCTAATAAAAAATATTCTAGCTTATCAATTAATTCTTGTTTACTCATAGTTGTTGGTTTTCTATTGTTGACGTCCTCGGCTACACGCAGTAACGACCGAATGGGAGTTATTGCCGTTGTAGCCATTGTTAGTGCCAGTATTCTTATTCTCTCAATTCTATTTTATCGAAATTCGGATATAGTTTTTTGGCTCTATTATCTATAAAAACATCAATTAATAAAAGTGAAAATCCTAATATTATTACTCCAATTGCTATTCCCTTGTAATAAGAATTCGAGAATAAAAAGAAAAGAATTATCCCTGATACGGCAATTGCACTCCAAATTCTTATGGTAGTCTTGCATGTAGCTATTCCTTCTTCAATTTTTCTTTTTTCTTCTATTATTTTAAGTGGTAATTCTTTATTCAACTCCGTTTCTATTATTGATAATCTTTTATTTCTGTCTGGG
>JBGCFJ010001269.1:0-5456 GCA_045106885.1 Saprospiraceae bacterium | reverse complement strand
CGATAAAAAATATCAGCATACCCTCCCAATGACTTTACGCCTTCTTGAATTCTCGCCCCACCACTATCATTCAAGCCAATCACAGGCGCACCAACTTTGACCGCCAAATCCATGATTTTACAAATCTTCTCTGCATGCGTTTCTGACAAAGCGCCACCAAAAACGGTGAAATCCTGCGCAAAAACATAAATCAATCGACCATTAACTGTTCCATATCCAGTCACGACACCATCGCCATAATATTGCTCTTTTTCCATACCAAAATCAGTCGTTCGGTGCGTTACCAAAATCCCAATTTCTTCAAAAGAACCTTCATCTAATAGGAAATGAATCCGTTCTCTAGCGGTTAATTTCCCTTTTTTATGTTGCTTGTCAATTCTTATTTGACCACCACCTAGATGCGCCTCCGTTATTTTTTTATCTAAAATTTCTTTATTCGCTGACATAATAATAAGTCATTAGTCAATGGTCAATAGTCATTTGCCAGTAGCGTTTTGAAAATTGAAAATTGAAAATTATAAATTGAAAATTTCTTATTCTTTTATCGTCTGACTAAACTTTACAAAAAAAACATTCACCGTTTTCGGATGCACAAAACAAACCAGTTTATCATTGACCCATTGTATGGATTCTTTGTTTAGTTTTTTAATCTTCTATTTTTCGATTTTTTCATTCAAAAAAAATATCCATTGTCAAGTCATGTTGTACCAAACCTCCCCAATAAACGAAGTTTTGTAGGCCGTAAGTTGTAATAAATGTTAACCAAACCGCACTTTTAGTACCTGTTTCTGTACGAAATACACTTAATTTATTACGCAATTTAGCGGCATATTCTTTAGTAATGCTGTAAGTATCTAACGTGAATTTAATTTCACAAATATTGATAACTCTGTCTCGACGGTCGATGATTAAATCAATCTGCACATTATTCTCTTTTTTATGACTGCGCCACGAGTAAATACTAGTTTGTACGCCACCAATACCTAATGCCTTTTTGATAGCTTGAATGTGGTAGAAACAAATTTGCTCATAAGCATAGCCACTCCATGTTCTATATTGAGGGTGGTCAATTGCATTTATCCAAGTATTTTCGTCTAAAGGATTAGAAGGCTCAATAAATCGTAAATAAAAAAGCGTATAAAAATCCACTAATTGATAAACACTACTTTTTTTGCGTTTTTGAAATGGTGTGTATTTTCTGATGAAACCACTTTGTTCCAATTCTTCTAAAGTTTTAGTCGTTCCGCCACCATTGGATAATTTGGTCAATTTAATCAATTCATTTCTAGTTAACCCTTTAGCTTTAGTAGCTAAAGCACGAACAATTTTGATGTGTTGTTCCGCATTTTTAAAGAGTGCTAAGTATAAATTATTAAACTCTAACCGTAGTAGCCCTGTTTGAGAAAAGCAAAGTCGGTCAATATTTTGTGCGGCACTTTCATTACCTTTGACATTGTTTAAGTAAAAAGGAATCCCTCCCATGACCATATACAACTGTATAATTTGATAACGGTCAATTGCCGGATTTTTTAACTTAAGTAATTCCTCCGTTTCTTTTAAATTGAAAGGCTGCAAATGGATTCGCTCCGTAATTCGATTATGTAAGCCGCCATGATTATTGATGAGGTTATTTATCATCCAAGAGGCTGCGGAACCACAAACAATTAGAATAATATCATCTCGTGCAGAGGCCCAACCATTCCAAAAATTTTCTAAAGCTTGAATAAAATGAGATTCGTCGGTATCCAACCACGGCAGTTCATCAATAAAAATTACTTTCTTATCAATTTTCAAATTAGCTAAATAACCTTTTAAGCGATGAAAAGCATATAGCCAATTTTCAGGCGGGGCAGCTGCCTTTGCAACACCAGGTAACTCATCTAATACTAAGTGAAAATTCAATAATTGATTTTCTGTGGTAGAAGTATGCGCCAATGCCGTCAATTGGAATGCAATTCGATTGCGATAATAGTGCCGAATCAAAAATGTTTTTCCTACTCTTCGTCGGCCATAAACTGCCACAAATTCTGATTGAGTACTTTGGTCAACTCGCTTTAGTATGGCTAACTCTTCTGTTCGAGCTATAAATTTTTTCATAAAAATTAGCTTTCTGTAAAACTAATTATAAGATTTAGCTTTTAAAAGCTAAATCTGTAAAAAATAAATAGATTTAGCTTTTTTTTGCGAAATATTTATTTTGTGTAGCGATTTCGCCAGCTATTATTCTTTTATCGTCTGACATAATTCCACTAAAACCCCATTCGCCGTCTTCGGATGTATAAAACAAACCAATTTATTATCCGCCCCACGTTTGGGTTCTTTATTTAAAATTTTAAAACCTTCGGCTGCTAAGCGTTTCATTTCTGCTCGAATATCTTTGACTTCAAAAGCAATGTGGTGAATGCCTTCGCCTTTCTTTTCGATGAATTTAGCAATGGCACTATTTGGGTCAGAAGCTTCTAATAATTCAATTTTAGATGAGCCTGTTTTGAAAAAAGAAGTTTTGACAAATTCGGAGGCTACTTCTTCTATTTTATAATGCCTTTTGCCAAAAAGACTTTTGAACAACGCATTACTTTCTTCTAGATTTTTAACGGCAATGCCGATATGTTCTAATTTCATTTTTAACGACGATTAGAAATCATGGTGATTCCCAAAATCACCATGATTTAGTTCCAAAAACTATAATAACTCCTTCAAAGCCCCCACCAAACTATTCACATGATTCTTAGTACAACTTTCCCCCATAATCCCAATCCGCCAAATCTTTCCAGCAAAAGCGCCTAAACCACCACCGACTTCAATATTATAATCTAATAATAACTGTTTTCTAATCTTCGCTTCATCAATTCCTTTTGGTAAATAAACCGCATTCAAATTAGGCAGTCGATATTTCTTTTGCACCAAATAAGAAAAGCCCAAAGCTTCTAATTGTTTTTTCAAATATTTATGAACCGTTTGATGTCGTTCCCAACGATTTTCCAAGCCTTCTTCCAAGACAATAGACAAAGCTTCATGCAAAGCAAAAACAGAAGAAACAGGTGCGGTATGATGATAAGCCCGTTTAGCTCCAGCCCAATAATTTTTTACCAAACTCAAATCCAAAAACCAACTTTGTACCTTCGTTTTTCGATTTTCCAATGCCTTTACTGCCGCAGGAGAAAAACTAACAGGAGAAAGCCCTGGAGGAGCAGATAAATTTTTCTGAGTTCCTGTATAAATCGCATCAATATTCCAATCATCCACGCGTAATTCTACGCCACAATAAGACGTTACGGCATCGACCATTAATAGTCCCCCTGCATTATGTACCAAGTCACTAATTTCTTTGATTGGCTGCAAAGCTCCTGTAGAAGTTTCGGCATGGACCAAAGCCACTAGTTTAGGTTTTGGGCATTTTTTTAAAGCCTTTTTGACCTGTGAAGGTGTAATCACTTTTCCCCATTCCGTTTCGACTTTATGCACCGTTGCGCCACATCGGTCAGCTATTTCTGCCATTCGACCACCAAAGACCCCATTGATACAAATAATGCATTCATCGCCAGGCTCTAATAAATTGACCAAACAAGTTTCCATGCCCGCACTTCCTGGGGCGGAAACGACAAAAGTTAAATGGTTTTTGGTCAAAAAGGTCTGCTGGACCATACTTTTGACTTCGTCCATAATGCCCACGAATTCTGGGTCTAAATGTCCAATTAATGGCGTTGCCATCGCTTTTAAAACTCTTGGATGAGCGTCTGATGGGCCTGGACCCATTAATATTCTTGGTGTTGGATTAAGTGGTTTCATTATTTTAATGTATTTCGATTATATTATATGTTTGTGAAAATGGAGCGTGAATTTAGTGATTTTCTTATACTTTTTAGCCTAACAAGAGGGTTGATTATTTTGTTTTACAAATTTAGCTAAAAATTAGCAATTTTGACTAAAAATTTGGTAGGATTGTTAAAAGTTAATGGAGGAACTATTATTGAAATGTGTTGAAGGGTGGAGATAGTCGTCCATAACGTTATTTTTTTGGGAGTTATGGACGACTATTTGATGTATTGATGAAATAAAAAACTATTTACGCTTCAAATAAAGACGCCATCGTTATGGATTGTTGAACAAGAGAGGTCGCATATTGATTTTGGGTCACGCCAAAAGTAGTTACCAAAGTGAGAAAAAGTGTTTTTTTACTTTTGGTGTCTCTCCTAAATATCGTTATTTTATCTTTTAAGGTTTCAGCATATTTTTTTGTAATAGTAAACTCGTCCAAGGCATATTTTATTTCACAAATATTAATCACATTATCATTTCTGTCTATCAGTAAATCTATTTGCGCCCCAGTTTCTTTGTTAGTGCCTATTTTTCGCCAAGAAGATTCTTCCGTATAAACAGCACCAATTTTTAAGGCATCTTTTATTTGAGCAATATGCGCCAAACAAATACGCTCAAAGGCAAATCCACTCCAACTTTTCCAAGAGGCAGTAGCAGATTGCTTAATCCAAGTACCTGTTCCAATTGCTCTTGAATTGGCAATAAATTTTAGATAAAAAGCGGAATAAGGGTCACTCAATTTATATAATGCCAATCGGGTATTTTTACCAACAGGCAAATATTTAAAAATAAAGCCTGATTCCTCCAAAGCATCAAAGATTTTAGTGGTCGTTCCGCCCGAAGACAATTTAGCAGCTTTCATTAATTCATTCCGTGTTAATCCTTTTGGATTTTTTGCCAACACCTGTACGACTTTTAAATACCTTTCTGCCTTATTAAAAAGCCCTTCGTATAAACTATAAAACTCATCTCTCAATAAACCATCCTTGGAAAAACAAACTTCATCAATCACTTGTGTGGCACTTTGCCCCCTCCTTACTTCTTTGAGGTAATGCGGAATACCACCCATGACCATATACAGTTGTAAAATATCGTAGCGTTCTAAATGAATATTTCGACTTTTTAAATAGCGCTCCGTTTCGTATAAATTAAAAGGCAATAAGCGAATCCGTCTAGTAATTCTATTGTGTAAACCGCCCCGACTACGGACCACATTAGAAATCATCCAAGAAGCTGCCGAACCACAAACGACTAAAATAATATTTGTTCGCTTACTCGCCCAGCTATTCCAAAAATTTTCTAAAGCAGGTAAAAAACCTGATTTATTAGTCGCTAACCAAGGCAATTCATCAATGAAAATAACCAGTTTCTGCTGTTCTTGGAACGTTTCCAAATATTTAGTCAACAGATTAAAGGCTTTTAACCAAGATTTGGGCGTAGTCGTTATTTGCTGAGTTTCGGCTAGTTTAGTATTTAAAATATCCGTGAAATTTTCTAACTGCAATCCTTTACCCACTTTATTTAACCCAGTTATCGAAAAGACGATTTCTTTTTTGTAAACGGTCTCGACTAAGAAGGTTTTACCAACTCGTCGCCGACCATACAATGCCACAAATTCGGATTCATTGGTGGTCAAT
>JBGCFJ010001268.1:0-2398 GCA_045106885.1 Saprospiraceae bacterium | reverse complement strand
GCCTTTGCATTTGGCCATTTGTAATTTGACGGCGGGTAAATTAGAAATCAGGAATGCAGGGGAATTGTATAATGTCGTCGTTGCTTCTTGTTCGATTCCCATCGTTTTTCAGGCGGTTCAAATGAACGGGTCAACCTACGTGGATGGCGGCATTATGCTCAACCTACCTGCCGAACCGCTTTATGGTTGTTGTGACCAAATCATTGGGGTAAATGTGATGCCAAATGTGGCAGTAAAAAATAATGAAGTCGATAATTTAATGGAAATCGGCATGCGTTGTTTTGAAATGACGATTGCGGCGAATACTGAAATGCAACTCGCTTTATGCAACCAGATTATTGAGCCTAAAAAATTACATGATTATCATCCTTTTGCCTTTAATAAATATAAAGAGATTTATGCCATTGGATATGAGGAAACGATGAAAAATATGGAGGCGATTAAGGCTTGTGTAGGCTGCTAAAATAGCTTAGTAAACTGACCAAGAACGCCGATGCTACATACGTATTCAGATAATTTCAAATTATCTGAATACGTTAGGGATGAGGAAAATAATAACCTACCAGCCTGACGGATTCTTTTTTCTTTTAGCTGCGTTAAAATTATTCAACGTAGCAACGGCTATGCTAAATAATTTTGCCTTGCTAAAAGAAAAAATAACCTCGTCATTTCTGGTACATTATTAATTGCCTCATCCCTTATAGTAATCTTTTTGCAGTCCAATAACCTAATGAAGCATACATTAAATTCCTAAAACTTCTTTTATTCCAAACTGTTTAATTCTAAATTAATCAGAATCTACTCTTTGGGATTAACGAATATCTTGTTAATCCTGTATTATCCTGTCATCTTGTAAATATGCAGAATCCACTATACCCTGTTTTTATCAAACTCCACCAATTAGAAATGCTCATCGTTGGCGCAGGTCAAGTAGGGCATGAAAAATTATCTTTTATTTTAAAAAGTAGTCCAGAAGCAAATATTACGGTTGTTGCCCCTTGGGTATCTTCCGAAGTAGCTGAGTTATTGGAAGGTGGTGATTTTAACGTCAAGATTATCAAAAAAGAATTTGAACCCTCCGATATGGAAGGAAAAGATTTGGCGATTGCTGCGACCGATATTAAAGAATTGAATAGACAAGTTCAACAAGTAGCTAAAGCCAATAAAGTATTAGTCAATGTAGCGGATACCCCTGCTTTATGCGATTTTTATTTAGGTTCGATTGTCACTAGAGGTAATTTGAAAGTAGCGATTTCTACGAATGGTAAATCTCCTACTTTTGCGAAACGATTTCGCCAAATGTTAGAAGCAACTTTGCCAATGGATACGGGCGATTTATTGAAAAACCTAAAAGTGATTCGAGATAGATTGACGGGAGATTTTAGGTATAAAGTTAGAAAATTGAATGCGGTAACTAGTTCTTTGGTGGATGATACGGCGGATTTATGTGGGGATTGTCCTTGTAAGATAGATAAGTAGCTTAGGCTTCTAGCCTGAGTAGAATTTACCGATTTATTAGCTTATGCAAAATTGACAGCCGTTCAAGAAACTGCTTTTCAAAAATTACCCCTCGATAAAGTATTGGATAATGTGTTGACCGATTTACAAAATCAAATTGATACCAATGAGGTGCATATCGAACGAACCCAATTACCAACCCTTGAAGTTGTGCCGATAAAAATCAGGTAGTGCTATAAATGTAATGCTATAATATTTTATAAACCCAATGTTTCTTATGGGGTTTACTTAGAAATAGCCTTACAAGTGTACCACTACCAAAAATCAATCAGGTTTTTCAGAATATTATTTCTAATGCGATTAAATTTAAAAAGAAAACTGAACCTTTGACCATTAAAATCCATAGTACTAAAAAAGATAAGTATTGGGAATTAGTTATTGAAGATAATGGCATCGGCATTGAGCAGAACAATCAAGAAAAAATATTTGCCCCTTTTCATAAATTGCATAGCCAAAAGGAATATCCTGGCTCAGGTATTGGCTTGGCAACTTGCAAAAGAATTATTGAACTCCACCAAGGCAAAATTTGGGTAGAATCAGAAGAGGGGAAAGGGACTAAATTTATCTTTACTTTGCCACTTAGTTACCCTAACGGCGAGAAGTGGTTATTATAGAAGATAAAATAGAGTTGCTGCTGGTTTTTCGATAGCTATCGAGAAACCAGCAACATTTTTTAGTTGTTAATTTATTTTATCTAATTACTTACAAATTCTGCTTATTCAATTCCTTCACCGCATAATCTACCGCCCGAGCGGTCAAAGCCATATAAGTTAAAGAAGGATTCACGCAAGAAGCGGAAGTCATACAAGAACCATCCGTTACAAAAACATTTTTCGCTTCGTGGCATTGATTCCATTTATTTAAAACGGATGTCTTAGGG
>JBGCFJ010001267.1:0-4655 GCA_045106885.1 Saprospiraceae bacterium | reverse complement strand
CACATTAGGTCGGCAAAGCCAGCTACCTCCACAAGCAGGATTGTCGTAATTATAATCATCCTGTACGGCAAACATAGCTGCTAAAGGTTCTTTATAATTATCATCAACGAGACTAGATTCTTCCTCAAAAACACCATTTCCGGGGCAAATGTATTTTTCGTAGTCTAAGCTAGCACAATTATTAATAACCGACCAATTACAATAGTCATAGGCCTGATTATCTTGAAAGCCTACCACAATTGGCCAACCGTAATTTTTTCCTGCTTGAATTCGATTGACTTCATCGTCCGTATCTGGTCCATGCTCGTCTGAAAAAAGTAAACCACGGTTACTAAAAACTAAGCCTTGGGCATTACGGTGACCATACGTATAAATATGACTTTGCACCTCATTTAGTATTGGATTATCTTCTGGAATTGAACCATCTAAATTCAAACGTAGCACTTTTCCTGGATAATTTGTCCAATCTTTTTGGTCTATTTCTACCTGTGTTGGTAGCACTTGAGAAAGAATAGGATTGCAATAATTACGATTCTGATTGCCTCCTTGGTCACCAATAGTATAATATAATTTGCTATCTGGACCAAAAACTAATCTTCCTGAGTTATGGTCGTTGCTTGCGGGTAAATTTTCGAGAAGAGAGACAGGATTGACCAATGTTCCATCAGAACCCTCTAATTCATAAGCATAGCGGACTAATTTTTGTTTAGACTCGCCTTGAACAGCATAGGTATAGGAAAGATAAACGAAGGAACTATCCGCAAAATCTTTATGCAGTGCCATGCCCAATAAACCTTCTTGTCCTGAAGAAGAAAAAACCTCCCCAATGCGAATTAATTCATCTCGTTCCCCATTTTCTGGATTTACTCTAAGTACCACTCCCCTTTCTCGCTCGGTAACCCAGAGGTATTCATCTGGTCCAAAATGTAAATCCCAAGGTTTACTCAAAAACCGATTATTACCAATTGGAGTCATGGTAAAAGATTCTCCTTGGGCTTGTACGCAATCAGGAAAAAGAGCAAAGCAGCAGAGAAAAAAAAGAAATATAATTTTTGAAAATGAATATTCATTAAACTTTTGGAAGTTATTAAGTATCATAATTCGTATAAATTTTTATAATAATTTTTGGTTATTTCTTCCAGTACCCAATTGGTTCTAGCTGCACTTTCGCCCGTACTTGGACAATTACCAGTTCCTAATAAATCATCTACAATAGTTTGGAGAAGTGGCTGTTGAATATGTTTTGGCAAGGCAAATTTGAATTTCTTTTTTCTTTTGGAATTCGAATTTTCTAAAATTATTTCAGGCTCACCAAAAAACGGAATACTTAACTTTCCAGTTGTTCCAATAATAGTTAATTCATCGTTCGTGACTATCTCATCCACAGTAAAGCACCAACTACCTATTCCTTGAATGCCATTCTTAAAAGTAAATTGGCTAGTGACGATATCCGCTGCAGGATACAATTCTGCTTGATTTCCAGCAGCACCACTAACAGACTGAATTGGACCAAAAACAAAGTCTAAATAATCGAATTGATGGGAGGCTAAATCAAAGAAATAGCCTCCGCCTGCAATTTCAGGATTTACTCGCCAATTTTCAGGCATACTCTCTATCGTCTTCGCAATAATATCTGGTTTGCTGCTTTTATAAAGCGCTATTTTTACTAATCGAATTTCTCCGATAATCCCTGATTCAATCAGTTGTTTGAGTTTCAGAAAATTAGGAAGACCTCGACGATAATAGGCAATGTACAATGGTACATCTGCCTTTTTACACGCTGCTATCATTTGCTCACATTCTGCTAATGACCTTGCCATTGGTTTTTCTACATAGACAGGTTTTCTTGCTTTGGCCGCCAATTCGGTCAACTCTGCGTGAGCATTTGGAGGCGTGGCTATATAGATGGCATTCACATCAGGGTCGTTGATTAAGTCTTCTGCTTGGTCGTACCATTTTGGCACTTGATGGCGTCGAGCATAATCAATTGCTTTTTCGGTATTTCTGCGCATAACTGCCACCAATTCAGAGTGCTCAATTAACTGCATCGCAGGTGCACTTTTTACTTCGCAAACATCGCCAACTCCGATGATGCCCCATTTAACGGTATTGCCTTTTATCTTTTTTGTCATGCTTCAATTATAAAAATAATTCTAATCTTTGTGCGCTCTGGGCCCTAGAAACACTTAATTTGGACACAGAACGCACAGAGATTTACAGAGTTTTTAAGTTTATTTATCTAGTGGATATTCAAATAAATACGCACCAGAACCTAAAGTTAAAATTACCTCATTTTCTATTTGTTGAATAGTTCTATTTTTATCTGATACAAGCAATGTGTTATTCATGCTAACTTCTGCTAATTTTGCTTTAGGCAAAGTAATCGTACCCGTTGTATTCGCAGGAATTTCAACGGTATAAACAAAGGTATCATTCTTAATTTCCCAAGCAGATTTTACTAGACCATAAAGGGATAAAAATTCCGCTTTTGCATTCGTCAGACCACCTCCAGGATGCGGATTAAAAATAGTGTGTTGATAGCCTGGGCGTTTAGGGTCAATATTTAAACCTGCTACATAAGTATATAACCACTCTCCTATCGCTCCATAAGCATAATGATTGAAACTATTCATGCCTTCGATAATCGTTCCATCTGGTTTTTGGGTATCCCAGCGTTCCCAAATAGTGGTCGCACCCTGCGTAACGGGATACAACCACGAAGGGTATTCTTTTCTGTTCAACAACCTAAAAGCCAAGTCAGCTCGACCTATTTTGGATAAGGTTTTACACAATAAAGGCGTACCCAAAAAACCTGTGGTCAAGTGTCCAAATTTCTCAATATCTGCTGCAAAATATTGGGCTGATTTATCTATCAACTCATCAGGGATTAAATCAAAACTTAGGGCTAAAGCATAAGCTGTCTGCGTATGAGAAACCAGTCGTCCATTGGGCGTAATATACTCATTGGCAAAAGCCGTTTTAATATTTTTTGCTAATTGTTGATAGACAGCTGCATCTTCTTTTTTCCCAATAATGGAAGCCGTTTGGGATAGCAAATTAGAAGAGTGATAGAAGTAAGCGGTAGCAATTAAATCTTTTTCTGTTACAGAACCTGCATAATCTGGTTTGTCCGTATTAAAGGCTAACCAATCTCCCCAATGCCAATACTTGGGCGTATTCCAGATAAAATTTGCGCCTGCTTTTTGCTGCATAAAATCCACCCACTTTTTCATACTTACATACTGTTCTTCCAAAATACGTTGGTCTCCATAAGCCTGATAAACCGTCCACGGTACAATAACAGCGGCATCAGCCCATCCTGTTGCGCCACCTTTCCCTATTATGCCGGCTGCATCTTTAAGCATATCTGGAATTACATTTGGTACTGCACCATTTGGATATTGGTCTACCCCTAAATCCTTTAGCCATTTGGTATAAAAGCCAGCTACGTCAAAATTAAAAGCAGCCGTTGGACTGAACACTTGGGCATCTCCTGTCCACCCAACTCGCTCGTCTCTTTGTGGACAATCGGTAGGTACATCCAAAAAATTATCTTTTTGACTCCATTGGATATTTTGCTGTAATTGATTGATTAAGGTGTCGGAGCAAGTAAAAGTTCCGGTAGGTGCTATATCAGAGTGAATGACCACTCCCGTTATTTTATCTTTGGTCAGTTCGCCAGGATAATTTTCTATTTTCACGTACCGAAATCCATGAAATGTGAAGTGTGGTTCAAAGACCTCTGTTCCTACTCCTTTTAAAATGTAGGTATCCGTAGCTTTGGCAGAGCGTAAATTGGTCATAAAGAAATTACCCTCCTTATCCAATACTTCCGCAAATTGTAAGGTGACTTTATGCCCTTTTTCTCCCTTTACTTTCATGCGAACCCAGCCTACTATATTTTGTCCTAAATCTAATACAGTTTCTCCTTTGGGAGTGGTAATCAAGTCAATCGGGGCGATGGTTTCTATAGCTTTTACAGGTGGACTCGGGGAGGTAACTAATTTGTCTTTTTGGTAATCTAATACCCCGACTTCTCCCCATTGGCTATCATCAAACCCATTATTTGCCCAATTCGTCTGTTCCAATCGAGCATCATATATTTCTCCATTATAAATATCAGATTCCAAAATAGGACCATACCCAACTTTCCAGTTATTATCTGTAATAATGGTTGCTCGCTTTCCGTTGATATATTCAATTTCTAGCTGAACCAAAAGTGCCAATTGGTCTCCATAATAACCACGTTCTCCTTTCCAGCCCAAATACCCACGATACCAACCATCTCCTACTATTGCTCCAATCGTATTATTTTTTTGGAGCATAGCAGTTACATCATACGTCTGATATTGCAGTCGTTTATGATAACTCGTATAGCCTGGGGTAAATAGGTCATTGCCTACTTTTTGACCATTGATAAATAATTGATAGACTCCTAGCGAGGTAGCAGAGACCGTCGCTTTCTTTATTTTATTTTGCGTAGAAAATTCTTTTCTAAAATATTGTGCAGGGAGTGATTTTTCTTCTTGAATATCGGCTGTTTTGATAATCCATTGAGCCGCCCAATCTTTTTCATTTAACAATCCCATTTCCCAAAAAGCAATGTCACTCCATTCAGACACTTGGTCTTTATTATTCCAAATTCTTACTTGCCA